>NZ_JCAKKP010000053.1:0-511 GCF_059509755.1 Aquamicrobium sp. YD-1-mutant5 | reverse complement strand
CTGGTGGTCATGGCGGGGCGGCTGCACCCGTTCCCATTCCGAACACGGCCGTGAAACGCCCCAGCGCCGATGGTACTTCGTCTAAAGACGCGGGAGAGTAGGTCGCTGCCAGGTCTGCAAAACGCATGAAAATCTTCTCTTAAGAAATAAGATTTAACTGGACCGGAATTAAGCGACGGATAGCCGAAAAAAACTATCCGAAAGCCGCTTGACTTCGTCGCAGATTGGGATATTAAGCGGCCTCCTTGATGCCGCTCCCGAGCGCGACAAGGTTGACGCGGGATGGAGCAGCCCGGTAGCTCGTCAGGCTCATAACCTGAAGGTCGTTGGTTCAAATCCAACTCCCGCAACCAGTTTTGACACACTTGTGTGTCCGTTCTTTGACAATTGAATATGAAGAAAGAGAAGCGTGGGCGGCAGAGTTTAGCTTCCTCGGAGTAAGGGTTTTGGCCTTTGCAGTGATGGGGATTACGAGACTTTGGCGGACACGTTTCGAGAGAAAGTTACACCG
>NZ_JCAKKP010000052.1:0-556 GCF_059509755.1 Aquamicrobium sp. YD-1-mutant5 | reverse complement strand
CCTCCGGCGAGAACCTTCGCATTGATCCGGACCGTTTGTGGGATTCGCTGATGGAGATGGCGAAGGTTGGTCCCGGCATTGCGGGCGGCAACAACCGCCAGACGCTGACCGACGCCGACAATGAGGGCCGCCATCTGTTCCGGCGCTGGTGCGAGGATGCCGGCCTTGAGATGGGCGTCGACCGCATGGGCAACATGTTCATGACGCGCCCCGGTACCGACCCGGACGCGCTGCCGGTCTATATCGGCTCGCATCTCGATACCCAGCCGACCGGCGGCAAGTTCGACGGCGTGCTCGGCGTGCTGGCGGGGCTGGAAGTGGCGCGCTCGCTCAACGACCTCGGCATCGCCACAAAGCATCCCATCGTCGTCACCAACTGGACCAACGAGGAAGGCGCGCGCTTTGCCCCGGCCATGCTGGCGTCGGGCGTGTTCGCGGGCGAGCTTGAGCTCGACTATGCCTATGGCCGCACCGACATGGAGGGCAAGCGCTTCGGCGACGAGCTGCAGCGCATCGGCTGGGTGGGCGAGGAAGAGGTGGGCGCGCGCAAAATGCA
>NZ_JCAKKP010000051.1:0-677 GCF_059509755.1 Aquamicrobium sp. YD-1-mutant5 | reverse complement strand
CATGTCGCCGATCAGGTGGCCTTCATGGAGAAGGGCGAGCTGGTCGGCGTCGATGCCCCTGCACAAATCCTCCATCATCCTGAAGATCCCCGCATTCAGGCATTCCTCAGGACATATCACGAGCGAAACAGCTTCTGACGCAACAAGACCGGGAAACCACACTGCCGGATCGACCATCAAAAAGCACGGAGGGGTGCTCCTCTGTGAACGGACACAAAACCGGAGGCGGTTGGGTGAGCTTACATTCAAAGGCGCATGCCGACAGACCGGAGGCAGAGAGCTATCGACCTGCGTCCGGCTTCTGCTATCCGGCGATTGTTCTGCGATTCATAACCCTATCGCTCAGGCGTCAGCAAAGCCCATAAGAGCAGCTTTCCGCATTGCCATTACATATCGCCGCGTTTGCGCGAACACGCGCGTAACCACACCTGTTTCCAGCGCTTGCGATTTCATCAGTTCAGAAAACACGAAAGCCGCAGTTTCCCGCGGCTTTTCGGTGGGCATATCTTGGAGTACCGCGCCAGGCGATGATGAGAACTAAAGCGTGTCGTGTTTAATAGGCCTCATATCCTGCGGCTTTGAAGAAGTTTCGGCATTGTGTTGGATCGAAGAGGCCACAGATGTCGCCGAGTGCATGGCATAGGGTGTCGAAGGTTCTGGCCGCGCACTTGCGCAGC
>NZ_JCAKKP010000050.1:0-960 GCF_059509755.1 Aquamicrobium sp. YD-1-mutant5 | reverse complement strand
TCTTGGACACGCGTCCGTTCCGGTCGACCTCTCCGGACTGCCAGGTGCGCGGTGTCAGTCCCAGATGCGCGCCGACAGACTTGGAGCGCCGGAACCGGGATGGCACGTCGATCGTCGCGCGATAGGTCAGCGCAACGATCGGGCCGACGCCGGGAACGGTCATCAACCGGCGGCACACGTCGTCGTCACGGGCGAAGTCCACCGCCACCTTTTGCAGGTTGGCGTATTCGAGAGCCAGGGCACGCCTCGCAGTCAGCATCGGATTGAGCGCCTGCATCAGCATCGTGCGGTCGCCGGCCAGTTCCAGAACGCGCGCCTCGAAGTTGCGTTTGGACACCACGCCCATCTTCAGGCCGAAGCTGCGCAGCATGCCGCGGATCGCCAGCTCGATATCCATCAGCTTGCGAACCAGCGTCTGCCGGGCCACCAGGAGGAAGCGCAGTTCCTGCGCGGTCTGCGTCTTCACATGCACGGAGCGGAACCAGCCGGTGCGCATGATGTTCGCGATTCCGCGCGCATCGTTGCGGTCAGTCTTGTTCGGCATGGCCGACAGCGCCGCCTTGGCGTGCCGCGTCTCGATGCACACGACCGGCAGACCGGCTTCGGCCATGCCGTCGTAAAGCCATTGCGACGGAGCGCCGGCTCCAAGGCCGATCCGCTTCATCGCCATGCCGCATTGCGTGAAAAAGGCAACGAGGTCGTCCGGTTCGGAAGCAATCTTCGCCTCCTTCATCACGGTCCCGTCAGCATCCACGATGCAGATCGTCGTCATCTCAAGGGAAACATCAAGTCCTGCAAAGTACTCCATCGCGCTCTCCATTCCGGTTGCTGGTGGACCGGCACGAGCCGGTCAGATCACCGTTCACGGTATGGCAAGAGGCGCTTTCCTCACACGCGACGAGAACAGAAACAGTTACCCCAGCTAACTTATCCAGCGGACCTCCCTAATGGGGCAGGCCA
>NZ_JCAKKP010000049.1:0-1057 GCF_059509755.1 Aquamicrobium sp. YD-1-mutant5 | reverse complement strand
GAGCCTAGAGCGTGTCGCGTTTGACGTGATTCAGGATTCCCATTTGAGTTGTGTGATGATTCATTGTGGTTCGAAGGAGAACTGCGATGGGCAAGCCGTTACCGATTGCGTTGCGTGAGCGTGTTGCTGCGTTTGTCGATGAAGGCCATGGGCACCGGGAGGCGGCACGGCATTTCCGCGTTTCCCCGCGCTTCGTGAATGAACTGATGAAGCTTCGGCGTGAGACGGGTTCGCTTGCGCCGCGCCGTCAGGGTCGTGCGCCTGGATGGGGCAAGCTTGCACCGCATGCCACTTTCGTACGTGAGCGGATAGCGCAGACCGGCGAACTGACACTGGACGAGCTTTGCATCGCGCTTGAGGGGCGTGGGGTGATCGTCCACCGCTCCAGTGCTGGTCGCCTGCTGCACCGTCTCGGGCTCAGCCACAAAAAAAACGCTGCTGGCCAGCGAACAGGAACGTCCCGACATCCGTGAGGCACGCCAGATGTGGATCAGGCGGCGAAAGCACTTCTTCGCCAAAGCCTTGCCGCGCCTGATCTTCATCGATGATGACGTCGACCAACACCAAGCTGACCAAACGTACCGGCTGGTCACCGAAAGGCGAGCATTACAGGACGCATGCGCCCTTCGGTCAATGGCATACCCAGACGTTCATCGCTGGTCTGCGCTGTCACGGCATGGTCGCGCCGTGGATCGTCGATGCACCGATGAATGCCCGTCGCTTCGAGACATGGATCGAAACGCAACTGGCGCCTGAGCTTCAGGCCGGCGACGTCGTCATCCTCGACAATGTCGCCTTCCACAAGAGCGAGCGCGCCGCCGAACTGGTGCGCCAGCGCGGCGCATGGCTGCTCTTTCTGCCGCCATACTCGCCCGATCTGAACCCGATCGAGATGGCGTTCTCAAAACTCAAGGCGTTGCTGCGCAAGTGCGCGGCCAGAACCTTCGACACCCTATGCCATGCACTCGGCGACATCTGTGGCCTCTTCGATCCAACACAATGCCGAAACTTCTTCAAAGCCGCAGGATATGAGGCCTATTAAACACGACACGCTTTA
>NZ_JCAKKP010000048.1:0-1213 GCF_059509755.1 Aquamicrobium sp. YD-1-mutant5 | reverse complement strand
ACATGCGTGAAGCCTATATCTGCGATTATATCCGCACGCCGATCGGGCGTTTTGGCGGTTCGCTGTCGTCGGTGCGCGCCGACGATCTCGGCGCGGTGCCGCTGAAGGCGTTGATGGAGCGCAACGCGTCCGTCGACTGGGAGGCGGTCGATGACGTACTCTATGGCTGCGCCAATCAGGCCGGCGAGGACAACCGCAACGTGGCGCGCATGGCGCTTCTGCTGGCAGGCCTGCCCGATGTGGTGCCCGGCGCCACCATCAACCGCCTGTGCGGCTCGGGCATGGATGCGGTGATGAGTGCCGCCCGCGCCATCAGGGCCGGCGAGGCCGAACTGATGATCGCCGGCGGCGTGGAATCGATGAGCCGCGCGCCCTTCGTCATGCCCAAGGCCGAGACGGCATTCTCGCGCGCTGCCGAAATCCACGACACGACCATTGGCTGGCGCTTCATCAACCCGCTGATGAAGAAGCAGTATGGGGTGGATTCCATGCCGGAGACGGCCGAGAACGTGGCCGCCGATTTCGGCATCAGCCGCGCCGATCAGGACGCCTTTGCCGTGCGCAGTCAGGACAAGGCGGTTGCCGCACAGGAGAACGGGCGTCTCGCGCAGGAAATCGTGCCGGTGACGATCCCGCAGCGCAAGGGCGATGCGGTGGTCGTCTCCAAGGACGAGCATCCGCGCGCCGGCACCACGGTGGACACGCTGGCCAGGCTGGCAACCCCGTTCAGGAAGGAAGGCGGCACGGTGACCGCAGGCAATGCCTCCGGCGTCAATGACGGTGCTGCCGCCCTTATCATCGCTTCGGAAGCGGCGGTGAAGAAATATGGCCTGACCCCCATCGCCCGGGTTCTGGGCGGGGCGAGCGCCGGCGTTGCACCACGCATCATGGGCATTGGTCCGGCACCTGCCACGCAGAAGCTGTGCGCAAGACTTGGCCTTGCACCGTCGGCCTTCGATGTGATCGAGCTCAACGAGGCCTTTGCCGCACAGGGCCTTGCGGTTCTGCGCGAACTCAGGCTTGCCGACGACGCCGCGCAGGTAAACCCCAATGGCGGGGCGATCGCGCTTGGTCATCCGCTTGGCATGTCTGGCGCGCGCATCACCGGCACGGCGGCACTGGAACTGAAGCTGCGCGGCGACAGGCTGGCGCTCGCCACCATGTGCATCGGCGTCGGGCAGGGCATCGCCATCGCCGTCGAGGCCGTCTGAGG
>NZ_JCAKKP010000047.1:0-3519 GCF_059509755.1 Aquamicrobium sp. YD-1-mutant5 | reverse complement strand
TGGTCTGCCCCCATAAGGTGGTCCGTTTTCAGTCTTAATGCATGATCGGCTTTTCAACCATCGCCTGTGCCGATGATGGTGCCGATCCACGCGGTGGCGCATGCCAGATGATGGCCTCGGGTGCCGGCGGTTTGTAGGCGAGCGATGAGTGCGGCCGCTCGGTATTGTAGTAGCGCCGCCATGCCTCGATGATGATTTTGGCTTCTGCGAGGCTGTAGAAGATTTCACCGTTGAGCAGTTCGTCGCGAAGCTTGGAGTTGAAGCTCTCGCAATAGCCGTTCTCCCAGGGGCTTCCCGGCTCGATGAACACGGTCCTGGCGCCGACAGCGACAATCCACTCCCGCACGGCTTTGGCGATGAACTCCGGGCCGTTGTCGGAACGAACATGTCCTGGAACGCCGCGCAGGATGAACAGGTCCGACAGGGCGTCGATGACGTCGGTCGAGTTGAGCTTGCGATCGATGCGGATCGCCAGGCCCTCCCGGGTGAACTCGTCGATGATGTTGAGCATGCGGAACTTTCTGCCGTCGTGGGTCCGGCCCTCAACAAAATCATAGGACCAGACATGGTTCGGGTACTCGGGTCGAAGCCGGACGCACGATCCGTCATTCAGCCAGAGCCGGCCTCTCTTCGGTTGTTTCCGGGGAACCTTCAGCCCCTCCCGCCGCCAGATGCGTTCGACGCGCTTGGCGTTCACCGTCCAGCCCTCAGACCGAAGCATCGCCGTGATCCGGCGATACCCATAGCGGCCATACCGGGAAGCGAGCCGGATGATGTCGGCGGTCAACGCTTCTTCATCCGGTCGGCTTCTGGGCTTCTTACGTGGGGTCGAACGATGCTGGCCGAGAACCTTGCAGGCAAAGCGCTCCGAGATGGATAACTTCGCCATGACATGCTCGACGCAGCGGCGACGGCGGGCGGGGCTCAGAAGTTTCCCGAGGCAGCCTCTTTCAGGATCAGCTTTTCCAGCGTCAGGTCCGATACCGCCTTGCGCAGCCGGTCGTTCTCTTTCTCGAGCTCCTTCAGCCGCTTCACCTGATCGCCCTTCAAGCCACCAAACTCCTTCCGCCAGCGATAATACGTGAACTGCGTCACGCCGATTAAGCGAACCGCTTCGCCAACCGATCGGCCTTGCGACAACAAAACATCAACCTGGCGTAGCTTGGCGACAATCTCTTCGGGCTTGTGCTTCTTCTGGGGCATTCCAACGTCCTCTCTCAGGCTCGATAGCCTACTTCACGGAGGACCACTTTCCAGGGGGCAGGCCAGCACAGCCGGAGGTGTGTACATCATTAGCTGTATTGCGATTTCGTCGTCATTGCTCTCCGAGAGCGATGATGTCTGGCTGGGCGGAGCCACGTCTGTTGTTGCTTGGCTACTATTTGGCTTGTTCCTTCGGTCTCTGCACAGGACGGACAGACGGTTCCTGCCATCCGCATTCTACACGGTATTTTATGTCGCTGGGATGCTAGNCTAGGGTCGAGACTCAATTTGGCGTCCACCAAGTGATTGCGGCAGCGAGGCAGATGGCCGACAGGAATGTATCGGCGCGTTTATCGTAGCGTGTTGCGATGCGTCGGAAGTCTTTAAGGCGACAGAACATGCGCTCGATGAGGTTTCGGCCGCGATAGGCGTCGCGGTCGTAGGCGTGTGGGTTCTTGCGCGTTGGATTGGGCGGGATGACGGGTTCTGTTCCTCGCTCGGCAAGCCATTCGCGCAGACTTGCTGCATCATAGGCGCGGTCGGCCAGCAACTTGCGGCTGGGACACCGGACGGCCAGCAGCGCCTTGGCACCGGCGAGGTCATGGGCATTTCCGGGCGTCAGGGCGAAAGCGACGGGCCGGCCGCAATCATCGCTCAACGCATGGATTTTCGTCGTTCGCCCGCCACGCGAGGTGCCAATGGCGTGATGACAAGCCCCCCTTTTGCGCCCGACGCCGAGCGGTGGACCTTGATGTGGGTGGAATCCACCGAACCGGTGAACACGCCGCTCGACCCGGTCAGGGCGTAGAAAATCCGTTCCCACACACCCTGCCGGCTCCACCGGTTCCAGCGATTGTAGATCGTGGTGTAAGGTCCATAGACCGCCGGGCAGTCTTTCCAGCGTCCACCCGAACGCAGCATGTGCATGATGCCCGAGATCACCCGCCGGTCATCCACCCGCCGCGGTCCACGCCGACCAATGGGAAGGTGAGGCTGGATCGCCTCCCACTCCGCGTCCGACAGCCAATAAACATCCCGCTTCCTTGCCATCCGAACACCTCCGAACGGCAAGGAATCAGACACTTACACCAACAGCAAGCTCAATTGAGTTTCGAGCCTAGAGCNCTAGAGCAATTTTGCTGAACTCGGAGTCGGATTTGGGATTCCGGCGATGAACTGTATCTGATTCATTGAACCTGGTGATTTTCGGGGAGAGTGATGATGACACGCAGCCTGAGCGCGGACCTTCGCGGGCGAGTGCTTGCGGCGATCGAGGAAGGGCTGTCGACGCGTGAGGCGGCACGGTGCTTCCGCATCGGGACCTCGACGGCCGGCGCCTGGTATCGCCGCTATCGCCAGACCGGCGAGATGGAGGCGCGCAAGCAGGGCCAGCCGTCGCGCTCGAAGCTCGATGCGCACGAGGCCTTCATTCTCGGCCTGATCGAGGAGGCGCCGGATGTCACCCTTGCCGAGATCGGGGAGCGCCTTGCCGCCGAGCGCGGCGTGCGTGCGGTCCCCTCGACTGTGTGGCTGTTTCTCGACCGGCGCGGCATCACGTTCAAAAAAAGACGGCGCACGCCTCAGAGCAGCAGCGTCCCGATGTCCTGCGCCGCAGCATAGCCTGGTTCGACGGCCAGTTCGACCTCGACCCCGAGAGACTGATCTTCATCGACGAGACCGCGGCGTCCACGAAGATGGCCCGGTTGCGCGGCAGGGCGCCATGCGGCGAGCGATGCCGGGCGGCTGTTCCTCACGGCCATTGGAAGACAACCACCTTCACCGCCGGCCTGCGATTGTCCGGCATGGCCGCGCCGATGCTGCTTGACGG
The DNA here is from genome assembly GCF_059509755.1 of Aquamicrobium sp. YD-1-mutant5. Lineage (NCBI taxonomy): Bacteria > Pseudomonadati > Pseudomonadota > Alphaproteobacteria > Hyphomicrobiales > Phyllobacteriaceae > Aquamicrobium > Aquamicrobium sp. YD-1-mutant5. The sequence continues at coordinate 488 of NZ_JCAKKP010000047.1, read as the reverse complement.
CCCGATGAACGGACCAGCCTTCCTGGCCTATGCCGGGCAGGTTCTCGCGCCCGAGCTTCGCCCCGGCGATGTCCTGGTCATGGACAATTTGCCGGCCCACAAGATCAGCGGCGTGCGCGAGGCCATAGAGAAGGTCGGGGCGCGGCTCCTGTTCCTCCCGCCATATTCGCCCGATTTCAACCCCATCGAGATGGCCTTCTCCAAGCTCAAGGCCCTGCTCAGAAAGGCCGCTGCCAGAACCGTCGACGATCTCTGGTCCATCATCGCCGATTGCCTGACAGCCTTCACTGCCGAGGAGTGCAGGCACTATTTCGAGGCAGCCGGATATGACCCGGAATAAGTCGAAGATGCTCTAGGCTCAGGACTCATTGGTCAGATCCAGAAGATGACGGCTGCGGCGATGCATATCGCTGAGAAGAAGGTGTGAGCGCATCGGTCGTAGCGTGTGGCGATGCGGCGCCAGTCCTTGAGCTTGGCGAACAGGTTCT
>NZ_JCAKKP010000046.1:0-1579 GCF_059509755.1 Aquamicrobium sp. YD-1-mutant5 | reverse complement strand
GCTCTCAGCTGAGCCCTTCGATATCGCCATTGTCGTTGAGATAGATGTTCTCGGATGATGGCTTTGAGGGGAGGCCGGGCATGGTCATGATCTCGCCGCAGATGGCCACGACGAAGCCCGCGCCGGCCGAGAGGCGAACTTCACGCACCGGAACGCTGTGGCCCGTCGGCGCCCCGCGCAGGTTCGGATCGGTCGAGAACGAATACTGCGTCTTGGCCATGCACACCGGCAGATGGCCGTAGCCCTGCGCCTCCCACTGCTTCAGCTGATCGCGCACGCTCTTGTCGGCGGTCGCCTCCGAGCCGCGATAGATGCGTTTGACGATGGTGTCGATCTTGTCGAACAGGCCAAGCTCGTCGGGATAGAGCGGGGCGAACTGCGCCGCGCCCGATTCGGCAAGCTGAACCACCTTGTGCGCCAGCTCCTCGATGCCGGCCGAGCCCTGTGCCCAGTGCCGGCACAGGATCGCCTCCTCGCCCATCGAGGCGACATAATCCTTCACCGCCTGGATCTCGGCCTCGGTGTCGGAATGGAAATGGTTGATGCCCACCACCGCCGGCACCCCGAACTGCTTCACATTCTCGATGTGGCGGCCGAGATTGGCGCAGCCCTTCTTCACCGCCTCGACATTCTCCGCGCCGAGGTCTTCCTTCTTCACCCCGCCATTCATCTTCAGTGCCCGCACCGTGGCCACGATCACGGCGGCCGCCGGTTTCAGGCCGGCCTTGCGGCACTTGATGTCGAAGAACTTCTCCGCACCGAGATCGGCGCCGAAGCCTGCCTCCGTCACCACATAGTCGGCGAGCTTCAGTGCGGTGGAGGTCGCCATCACCGAGTTGCAGCCATGGGCGATGTTGGCGAAGGGGCCGCCATGCACGAAGGCGGGGTTGTTCTCCAGCGTCTGCACCAGATTGGGCTGGATCGCATCCTTGAGCAGCACCGCCATCGGCCGGTGCGCCTTGAGGTCACGGGCGAAGACCGGGGTCTTGTCGCGGCGGTAGGCGATGATGATGTCGCCCAGCCGCTGTTCCAGATCCTTCAGGTCGCGCGCCAGGCACAGGATGGCCATGACTTCCGAAGCCACGGTGATGTCGAAGCCGGCCTCGCGCGGATAGCCGTTGGCCACGCCCCCCAGCGACACCACGATCTGGCGCAGCGCCCGGTCGTTCATGTCCATGACGCGCCGCCAGGCGACGCGGCGGGTGTCGATGGCAAGCTCGTTGCCCCAGTAGATGTGGTTGTCGATCAGCGCCGACAGAAGGTTGTGGGCCGAGGTGATGGCGTGGAAGTCGCCGGTGAAGTGCAGGTTCATGTCGTCCATCGGCACGACCTGCGCATAGCCGCCGCCGGCGGCCCCGCCTTTCATGCCGAAGTTCGGACCCAGCGATGCCTCGCGGATGCACACCACCGCCTTCTTGCCGATGCGGTTGAGCCCGTCGCCCAGACCCACCGTGGTCGTGGTCTTGCCTTCGCCGGCCGGCGTCGGGTTGATCGCCGTCACCAGGATCAGCCGGCCGTTCTCCTTGCCCTGCACCGACTTGATGAACGAAGCCGAGACCTTCGCCTTGTCGTGCCCGTA
>NZ_JCAKKP010000045.1:0-2655 GCF_059509755.1 Aquamicrobium sp. YD-1-mutant5 | reverse complement strand
GGGGCTTGTCGCAAACATTTTCGGAGCGCGCAATTATCCACTGAGCGTCCTCGTTTTCATGCTTTGTTAACCTTTTGTAGTCCGAAGAGGTGCGCGAGCAGATCGTTCTGATCATTTACGGTCCACACGCCGGAAAAGCCGAAGCCCTTCTTCAGCCAGAGCATGGCTTCGAAGCCTGCGATTGTCCGACGCGCCGTTTTGAAGGATTGGAAGCCGCCGATCTTGGGCATGTTCTTCTTAACCCGAAAATGGTCACTCTCGATGCGTTGTTGGAGATGCTTTGTGACGTAGTGCACGGGGTTGGGCTGAAGCAGACCATCATCTACCGATGCTTTAATCGCGGATGGGAAGGTATTCGCTCCATCCGTGCCGATCTTCTTAGGCGATAACAGGGGCTCGTCTTTGAGCATTTTGCGGAAGAACCTCTTTGCAGCATCCAGGTCGCGCCTGGCCGCCAGCAGGAAATCCATCGGGTTTCCATGCTTATCGATCGCCCGGTACAGATAGCGCCACTTGCCGCGGATCTTCACGTACGTTTCGTCGATCCGGATCGAACCACAATGCGGGCGTCGGAACTGGCGAAGCCGCTTCTCGATCATCGGCGCATAAGCCAAAACCCAGCGGTTGACAGTGCTGTGATCGACCTCGAAACCACGTTCCCGAAACATCTCCTCAAGGTCTCGATAGCTGAGCGGATAGCGCAGATACCAGGCCACCGCCTGCATGATGAGCCATGCCTCGAAATGCCGACCTTTGAAGTCGTCCTTTGATTGGCGCTTCAGCTTGTCGGCAATGGCATTCAGAATCATGGCTACGCTCCGCTACATTGGGAGCGGCAATTTCTCCGCTGGTGGTCAACAGGCCGTTAACCAAGAAAATTTGCGACAGGCCCTTATAGAGAGAATGCCCCAAAACCTCGACGAAACCACGCAAAACGACGCCGGCAACGCCCCCCTGCCCTGTGCTGCAGCCGCGGCACCCGTCGGCAATTCCGCCGTGTCGATTCCGGGCGGCGATCGCGCCCATTTGCGCGGCCTGGCGGATCGCGCCCGGGACTATGTCGAGGCAGCCAGCTCGGCCAACACCAGGCTGGCCTACGCCTCGGACTGGAAGCATTTTTCTGGTTGGTGTCGCCGGCAGGGACTGGCAGTGCAGCCGCCCGATCCACAGATTGTTGGCCTCTACATTACGGCCTGTGCGACAGGCCAGGCTACGGTTGCGCCAAATGCAGTCAGCACCATCGAACGCCGGCTCTCGTCGCTTTCCTGGAATTACACCCAGCTCGGGCAAGTCCTAGATCGCAAGGATCGCCACATCGCCACAGTGATGGCTGGCATCCGCAATACCCACGCCAAGCCACCACGGCAAAAGGAAGCCCTGTTGCCCGAGGATCTCCTGGCGATGCTGGAAACCTTCGACCGCGGCAGCCTGCGTGGCATCCGCGATCGCGCCATGCTGCTGCTGGGTTTCGCCGGCGGCCTGCGGCGCTCGGAAATCGTCGGCCTCGATGGCGGCGAAGGGCAGAGCGAGGACGGCCGTGGTTGGATAGAGATCCTGGACAAAGGGATGGTCCTGAATATTCGGGGCAAGACCGGATGGCGTGAAGTGGAAATCGGTCGCGGATCCACTGATGCCACCTGCCCCGTTGTGGCAGTGGAAACCTGGCTTAAGCTCGCTCGGATCGCGCATGGCCCGCTGTTTCGCCGTGTGACTGGGCAGGGCAAGGGCGTCGGCGCCGATCGACTGAACGACAAACAAGTCGCCCGCCTGGTCAAGACAGCGGCACTGGCGGCCGGGGTACGGGGCGACCTTTCGGAAGATGCCCGGGGGGGCTTGTTCGCCGGCCATTCTCTGCGGGCCGGTCTCGCCTCATCGGCCGAGGTCGACGAACGCTACGTCCAGAAGCAGCTAGGGCATGTTTCGGCTGAGATGACCCGTCGCTATCAACGCCGGCGGGACCGCTTTCGCGTAAACCTTACCAAGGCTGCGGGACTATAGCCCCTTGCCCTGCTGGGATGCCTGAAAGCTGCCATCAAGCGACGTCAACGTCCACCATGATGCCAAGGCATGAGCTAGGCCAAATCTTCCGGGTTTATCCGCGGATGGGTCTCCTCACCGAATGCCCACAACACCAAGCCCGACACCATCATCGAAAGTGCCACGAACCAGAATGTAGCCTCGAGAGCGCCGCTGAAATGGGCAACCAGGCCGAGCCCGAGCGCACCAATGCCATATCCAAGGTCACGCCAGAACCGGTAAATGCCAATGGCTGAGCCGCGCCAGCTGGGCGGGGCGATGTCGGCCACGGCTGCCGACAGATTGGGATAAAGCAGGGCCATGCCGAAGCCGGCGATGGCGGCCGATGCGGCCCACCACCAAACGCCGCTGCCTATCACCACCATGGCGACCCCGAGGCCCGAAATCCACATGCCGAGCACATTGGGCCAATGACGCCCAACGTGATCGGAAAGTCGACCGGTGAAGAGCTGTGAGCCGCCCCAGGCGAAGCCATAGGTGTAGCGGCTTGCCAACATAAGCGCCTCTGCTCGCAAACATCGGCATTTTCTGCTCGAATTATCTGACAATGGAGCGGGCGTCGTGCTCACGCTCCCTGCCAATGTGCTCGCAAACATCCGGGTCTGCTTGCAAACATCC
>NZ_JCAKKP010000044.1:0-2192 GCF_059509755.1 Aquamicrobium sp. YD-1-mutant5 | reverse complement strand
ACCCCGTGCCACAACGGGAAGTACGGCGATATGCGCGCCATCTGGCACTCGCTCAGCAGAAACAAATCACCCATCACGGCCTCCTTCAGCAAAGACCGTGAATCACAGATCAAACCAAATTAATAGGTCCTGAGCCTAGGTGCCGCAGTGACCGGCCTCTACCTCTATGAGCCCCCGTTTATAGTTGACGACTCCCGCCCACCAGCGCCGCCCGGTTACACAGAACACGTCCAAGCCCTGGTCGCGGCCGACCAACGCAGCGAAGCGGTCGAGTACGTCATGACCGAGATGATCGGCGTTCCAAGCGAGTATATCGAGCCGATGAAACAGGACCCCTCATGGGATGAAATGGCCCGTTACGCCCACACCTACGCCTATGAAGGCCAGATCCTCAACGGGCTCATGGACGGCAAACCATTGCCAATCGACCGCTGGTCGATCAACGCGCCGATTGCGGTGGCGGTCGGCGGCAACAGCGAGCCATACTTCCGCGTGGCCGCAGACGCGCTCGCCGACCTCCTACCGCGGGTTACGGTGTTGAGTCTCCCCGGCCACGATCATGGCGCGTTCTGGGCAGCACCGGAGCCGGTCGCCGAGCAGATCCGAAAGTTTCTTCTCGGCTAACCGGGCTAAGGCTGTCAATAAATTGAGCGCGGCGACCGGTCCTCACACGATGACCGTGCGGGAGAGTTGCGCATTGTTCGACATCCGGCAGCTTCGAGTCTCCACGGTAAGGCCAAAATCATAGGGGAAAGCCTTCCCCTGCGACCGAGCCGTCCGTCTCGGCCGACCCCTTCTGCGGGAAGCCCCCCGCAACGCCCCCTTTAGAGTGAGAGTGCGGACCCGCTGTGCCGTGACGGGTTGAGAGTTGGGAGAGAGCTTCCGGCGCCCGTCGCGGAGATCCGCGATGTCCAGAAAGACCGCATCCGCTCGCGCCGGCCAGGACCGGGCGAGCCTCTACGACGAAATCACCGGCAAGATCATTGGCGAGTTGGAAGCCGGCCGCGTGCCGTGGGTTCAGCCCTGGGGGACGGCGACGACGAAAGCGCCGCTCGCCATGCCGAGTAACGCCGCCACGGGCCGGCGTTACTCCGGGATCAATGTGCTGATCCTCTGGGGCGCCGTCATTGAGCACGGCTTTGCCGGCCAGAGCTGGCTCACCTTTCGCCAGGCGCTCGCGCTCGGCGGTAACGTCCGCAAGGGCGAGCGCGGCACGACAGTCGTCTATGCCGACCGCTTCGTGCCTGATGACGAGAAGCGGCGCGCCCGCGAGACCGGCGACGAGACCCAGACGATTCCGTTCCTGAAGCGGTTCACGGTATTCAACGCTGCGCAGTGCGAGAACTTGCCGGAGGATGTCGCCATAACGCCACCGCCGGCGCCGGGCTTGATCGAGCCCCAGGTCGAGGCACTGATCCGGGCCACGGGTATCGACTTCCGCATTGGCGGCAATCGTGCCTACTACGCGCCGGCGCCCGACTATGTGCAGGTCCCGCCGCCCCAGGCGTATTTCGAGCCGATTATGCGGGTGAAGGGCAAGACCGAGGAGGAGATCGCCGCAGCGCTCTTCGTCCCGGTCCAGGTGGTCAAGCAGCGCCTGCGCCTCGCGGCCGCGTCGCCGAGCCGCTACGCCTGGTCGACGATGCCGAGGCGTCCACGCCGGAAGTCGAGGCTGGCGACGACGACGATACGGAGCTGCCCGCATTCCTCGCCACCGACGACGACGAGGTCACGGCGGAGGCCAACGACGATGAACCGCACCTTGTCGCGGCTGAATGAAGAACCCCCGGAGCGGCTTCGGCTGCTCCGGCCTTTTCCCCGAACGAAGGAGCATCGCCATGTCGCAATCCAAACCGCCGCCACGCCGCGTCGTCTTCCAGTATCTCGTTCCTGTGCATGTCGAGATCGAGGACGGCAGCGTCGGCCGCGTGACGATCATCGACGAAACGCCGGTGCGCGACCCCGTCGTCGTCGAAGGCGATTCCGCCGATCTCGACGACGCCGTGCGCGCCGCCGACGACGGCCAAGCCTGGCCATCGTGGCAGTTCGGCTACTAGGCTCAGGACCTATTAATTTGGTTTGATCTGTGATTCACGGTCTTTGCTGAAGGAGGCCGTGATGGGTGATTTGTTTCTGCTGAGCGAGTGCCAGATGGCGCGCATATCGCCGTACTTCCCGTTGTGGCACGGGGT
>NZ_JCAKKP010000043.1:0-2317 GCF_059509755.1 Aquamicrobium sp. YD-1-mutant5 | reverse complement strand
CGTCAGAAGCTGTTTCGCTCGTGATATGTCCTGAGGAATGCCTGAATGCGGGGATCTTCAGGATGATGGAGGATTTGTGCAGGGGCATCGACGCCGACCAGCTCGCCCTTCTCCATGAAGGCCACCTGATCGGCGACATGGGCGGCAAAGCCCATCTCGTGGGTGACGACCACCATGGTGATGCCTTCCGAGGCCAGCGCCTTCATAACGTTGAGCACTTCGCCCACCAGTTCCGGGTCGAGCGCCGAGGTCGGCTCATCGAACAGCATCAGGCGCGGTTCCATGGCAATGGCGCGGGCGATCGCCACGCGCTGCTGCTGGCCACCCGACAGGCGCGAGGGATGGTTGGCCATCCGGTCGGCCAGCCCCACCTTGGTCAGCGCCTCGGCGGCGCGCGCCTCGGCCTCGGCCTTCCTCATGCCGCGCACGCGGATCAGCCCCTCGGCCACGTTTTGCAACGCGGTCATGTGCGGCCACAGGTTGAACTGCTGGAACACCATGCCGATGGAGCGGCGCATGTCGCGCAGCTTGCGCCCGCCCATCTTCGCGCCGCCGGCGGTCTCGTAGCCGATCAGCTTGCCGTCGATGAGAACCTCGCCGGAATCATATTCTTCCAGAAAGTTGATGCAGCGCAGCAGGGTGGACTTGCCCGAGCCGGAGGGGCCGATCAGACAGGTCACCTTGCCGGGCGGGATCGACAGGTCGATGTCCTTCAGCGCCTGGAACTTGGAGTAGTATTTGTTGACCTTGCGGATCTCGACGGATGATGCGGCAATCATCTTACGTCCTTTCGATGAGGTAACCGGTGATGCGCTTCTCCAGCCGGCGGCCAAAGCGCGAGATGGTTTCGACCAGCGCCCAGAAGAACAGCGCCAGCGCGAGATTGGCTTCCAGATAGCGGAAGGTCTCGGTGGACATGCGCTGTGCCTGGTACATCAGCTCGGGAACCGTGATGATCGACAGGATCACCGTTTCCTTGGTCAGGATGATGGAGAAGTTGACGAGGGCCGGCAGCGCCGAGACCAGACCGACAGGCAGCAGAATGCGGCGCACGATGATGGCCTCCGCCATGCCGATGGCGCGTGCCGCCTCGATCTGGCCATGGGGGACGGCCTGAAAGGCGGAACGGAAGATCTCCGCGAAATAGGGGCTGCCGTAAAGGGTCAGGCCCAGAATGCCGGCGGGCAGCGCATCGAGGCGCAGGCCGACCAGCGGGCCGCCATAATAGAGCACGAACAGCTGCACCAGAAAGGGCGTGCCGCGGATGATCTCGATATAAGCCTGCATGATCCAGCCGACCGGGCGTGGCGCATAGCGCTGGATCAGCGCGATGACGAGGCCGAGCGCCATGCCCAGCACCGTTCCCAGAAGCCAGCAGAGAATGGTGAGGCCAAAGCCGCGCAGCAGCATGGGCCCATATTGCTGAAAGATGCTCCAGTCCATCAGACGGCCATCCTGTGTTCGAGATAGCGGCCGAGCGCGGCCAGGAACAGGTTGATAAGGAGGTAGATGCAGGCAGCGGCCAGATACACCTCCAGCGGCCTGAAGGTGGTAGCGGCCTGCGCCTGGCTCGCGCGGGTCAGCTCCAGAATGCCGACGACGGAGACCAGCGACGACACCTTGACCAGCAGGATCAGCTCATTGATGAGGGCCGGCAGCGACAGTCTCACGGCCTGCGGAAGAATGATGCGGGTCCAGATGTCGCGCGGTCCCATGCCGATGGCAGTGGCGGCTTCGGTCTGACCCTTCGGCAGCGCATTGATGGCGCCCCGCCAGATCTCGGAAATATAGGCGCTGGCGCAGATGCCGACGGTGACCACGGCCGCGACCATTGCCGGCACGTCGATGCCGATGACGGGCAGCAGGTAGTAGAACAGGAGCAGCTGGACAAGCAGCGGCACGCCCCGCAGGAAGCTGACCCACAGACCGGCAAAGCGGCGCAGCCATATCTGCTTTGAGAGGGCAGCGGCACAGACCAGGGTTCCAATGACGAGCCCGAGGGCGATGCCGAGCACGGAGATCAGCAACGTGTAGCGGGCTGCCCAGAAGAGGGGCCCGAAACTGTCGAGGAAAGTCTGGAAGGAGAACATCGCGGCTCGCCAGTGGTGAGGGCAGACAAGATCATTTCATCAATTCACAGAAACGATCTGTTTGTTAGTTATCGCATTTTGCGGCGCCTGAGTTTTCATTCGGCGCGCAAAATGCGCAAGGCAATGCGGGCGAGGCAAGCCCCGCCCGCATGTCAGAACTTACTTGGTGGGGACTTCGCGTGGCAGCTCGGTATAGGTGCCCAGCCACTTCTCCTGAATGGCCTTCA
>NZ_JCAKKP010000042.1:0-2516 GCF_059509755.1 Aquamicrobium sp. YD-1-mutant5 | reverse complement strand
AGAACCTGTTCGCCAAGCTCAAGGACTGGCGCCGCATCGCCACACGCTACGACCGATGCGCTCACACCTTCTTCTCAGCGATATGCATCGCCGCAGCCGTCATCTTCTGGATCTGACCAATGAGTCCTGAGCCTAGGGCTGCGCGGATCGGGCCAGCGCGTTTTCCGTGATCTGGCTGAGGCGGGTATCGGGCGTGATGTATTCCACGTCATAGCGCAACTCCAGCAGGGCGGGGCGGTTGTGCTCACGGGCAAAGGCACGGGCGCGCGCAAGACTTTCTGCGAAATCGGCCGTCTTTTCCACCACCTCGCCAAGCGCGCCATAGGAGCGGGCAAGGGCCGCGAAATCCGGGTTTTCGAGGTTGAGCGCGAAAGCGCGGGCAGGGTATTCGCGTTCCTGATGCGCCTTGATCTTTCCCCAGGCGCGATTGTTGCAAAGCCGACTTGCCGATGCCTGAGAGCGGCGGTGCAAAAGTTGGCCACGGTAACGGGGGGGCTAATGCTGCTGCGGGCGGAGTAAAACCCGGCCACCTATTTCCTTTCTGTAATGATCGCAGGAGGGACAGGGGATCTACACCGTTGCATTATATCTGAAGGTCCGTCTGGCTTGCTCGGAGGGGATGACGCAGCGCCTGGCAGCGAGGCATTTCAACCTATCGCGCCACAGCGTTTCGAAGATGCTGGCCTATTCGACGCCTCCGGCTACCGGCGTCAGGCGCCGGTGCGTCGGCCGAAGATGGACGCCTTTGTGTCGACGATCGAGCATTGGCTCGAAGCGGACATGGAGATGCCGCGCAAGCAGCGTCATACGGCCAAGCGGGTGTTCGACCGGCTGCGTGACGCGTGCGGGTTCACCGGCGGCTACACGATCATCAAGGATTATATGCGCGAGCGGGACCAACGCCGGCAGGAAGTGTTCGTGCCGCTGGCTCATCCGCCCGGCCATGCACAAGCCGACTTCGGTGAGGCGACGGTGATCATCGGCGCTGTCGAGCAGAAGGCGCGCTTCTTCGTGCTGGATTTGCCGCATAGTGACGGCTGCTACGTGCGGGCCTATCCGGCGGCGGTAGCCGAGGCCTGGGTGGATGGCCACATCCACGCGTTCGCCTTCTTCGGGGCCGTGCCACAGTCGATCGTCTATGACAATGACCGTTGCCTTGTGGCCAGGATCCCGCCCGACGGAACACGCAAGCGGGCGGCGCTGTTCAGCGGCTTCCTGTCCCACTACCTGATCCGGGATCGCTATGGGCGTCCGGGCAAAGGCAACGACAAAGGGAATGTCGAGGGCCTTGTCGGCTACGCCCGGCGCAACTTCATGGTGCCGATCCCGCAGTTTCCGACATGGGATGCGTTCAATATCTTTCTGGAAGAGCAGTACCGCAAACGCCAGCGCGACAAGCTGCGGGGCGAGAGCGAGACAATCGGCGAACGGCTAGCGAGACCTGGATGCCATGCGTCCCTTGCCGGCGTCGCCGTTTGACGCCTGCGACCAGGCCAGCGCTGTTGTGACGGCCCAGTCGCTCGTCCGCTACAAGACCAAGGACTATTCCGTGCCGGTCGCCTACGGCCATCAAGACGTCTGGGTTCGGGGCTATGTCGATAAGGTGGTGATCGGCCGCCGTGGCGAGATCATTGCCCGTGATCCGCGGTGCTGGGACCGGGAAGACGTTGTCTTCGATCCCGTCCATTACCTGCCGCTGATCGAGCAGAAGATCAATTCTCTGGATCAGGCCGCTCCTCTCCAGGGCTGGGACCTTCCCGAGGAATTCGCGACGCTGCGCCGCCTGATGGACGGCCGCATAGCCAGGCACGGGCGGCGGGAATATGTGCAGGTTCTTCGACTGCTGGAAAGCTTCGACCTTGCCACCATTCCGAAGCTCAACAAGATGCAGGTGCTGGAACTGGCGCGCTGCGAATGGATCGAGCGGCGCGAGAACGTCATTGCTTTCGGTCCCAGCGGCACGGGCAAGACGCATGTCGCGCTCGGCCTCGGCCTCGCCGGATGCCAGAAAGGCCTGTCCGTCGGCTTCACCACAGCTGCCGCCCTGGTCAGCGAGATGATGGAGGCCCGAGACGAGCGGCGACAGCTTCGCTTCCAGAAGCAGATGGCCGCCTACAAGCTGCTGATCATCGACGAACTGGGCTTCGTGCCACTGTCGAAGACCGGGGCGGAATTGCTGTTCGAGCTGAGCTCGCAACGCTAAGAGCGCGGTGCCACCCTGATCACCAGCAATCTGCCTTTCGACGAATAAACGGAAACCCTGGGATCCGAGCGCCTCACCGGCGCACTGCTCGATCGCATCACCCACCACGTCAACATTCTCGAGATGAACGGCGACAGAGATCGTCTCGCCCAGAGCCGCGCCAGAAAGGCCAGCTAGGGTCGAAACCCAATTGATGTTTCGTGGTCAGCGGGGGTCTGATTCCTTGTTTTCCGGAGGTATTCGGATGGCAAGGAAGCGGGACGTTTATTGGCTGTCGGATGCGGAGTGGGAAGCGATCCAGCCTCACCTTCCC
>NZ_JCAKKP010000041.1:0-3355 GCF_059509755.1 Aquamicrobium sp. YD-1-mutant5 | reverse complement strand
CGAGAACCTGTTCGCCAAGCTCAAGGACTGGCGCCGCATCGCCACACGCTACGACCGATGCGCTCACACCTTCTTCTCAGCGATATGCATCGCCGCAGCCGTCATCTTCTGGATCTGACCAATGAGTCCTGAGCCTAGGCCATTACCCCCAGCCCATATCACCCCTGACCATACACCCAGACCGAGGAACCGTGCCGCCCCGCTAGGCTAAGCAGATCGGGCCCGATAGATCACAGGCCACCCCCTTAGCCCTACCCGAGCGAGGAAGACACACTGCACCCCATGCGCATACCCACCCCTATGCCGTGTTCCCATGGTTTATGGCCATGAGAACGCATGCGCATGCCGGGCAATGTGCAATCCTTAGCGCGCGAAGGCATGGCATGCGCGGAAGGGCTTCCGCGTTGACCAGTCCGCGACGGCTCCGCGAACGCATAACGTCTTCGGCAAGGTTAACGGGCTCGCTAAAATTGTAATGACAGCGGGTCCCCCTCCGGCCTTCAAGCGCAATGCGGGGGCGCAGGGCGCTTCGTTTCCCCAGCTACAAAGCATTTATTTCAAGTTCGACCTGACTCGTTAACCGACAGACGGATATAGGACAGCAATGCTGACCTATTAGACTCCCCGACAATCGGGGCTTCGAGTCGAAAGCCGAGTCGGGTTCGAAAATCGACAATCGGCGCAACGCCTTACAGGCCATGAGGTTGCCGGCTTTGGGCAGGTAGGGTGGCTTTGCCGTGGCTTTCAACCTGAAGGGCCTTTCCATGACTCACAGGCGGGTGCTGGCGGGCTTTGAGACTTATATGGTGTTTTCACTGGCCGGCTGGGGCTGAAGTGCCGCACCGCGCCGTCCTTTCGCGCAACGAAGTAAGATGTTACCGGCGTCGAGAGGTTTTTGCTGTGCTGCGAACGAAGGACATAAAAGGCAACGCCATCGCTGCAATCGCGGCGTTGCTGCTTCTCGTCCAATCGTTCGGCTTAGCGTGTCAAGCGCATGGCATGCCTGTGCAGCCAATGCTGGACCAGTTCGGCAATCCGCTGTGCATCACTTCGGGCGAACATGGTGACCCAGCGCAAGGGCAAGGCAGCGCTCCCACCTGTTGCACCATGGCCTGCGCGTCAGCGCCGATTTTCCACGCGGGCCCGTCAGATGACGCTCTATCTTATCTAATCGAGGTCCCGGAACACTTCGCGGCCAATTGGCCAATTCCCGTTCCACCACAAGCCCGACCGCTGTGCCGGCAGAACGGCCCGCGCGCTCCCCCTTCTGGCATTTGATCCATTCTTTTTAGCTGGTGGTGCTCTCAATCGGGCACTGCCCGAATGGTTGTCGTGCTTAGGGAGCACCAATGTCAAAACAAGCTATCAACTCCTCCGACGCCGCTGTTAGTGCGCGTCTATACCGCGCCGTTTGGCGCTGGCATTTCTATGCCGGGATCATCGTAGCCCCGTTTCTCGCGATCCTCGCGCTGACGGGGATAATCATGCTCTACGGAAATTCCGTGGAGACCTTCCTCGGTGCGAAGCACTACGTTGCCGCTGGCGGGGAGCGGGCCTCTATCGAAGATCAGGCGACGGTTGCCGTCGCTTCCGTGCCTGACGGCAAGCTTAAACTCGCGGTGCGTCCCGCATCCCCGGAACGGGCTAGCGTCTTCATCATAAATGCCAATGGGGAGGATATTGTCGTCAGCGTAGACCCACATGGACTAAAAGTCCTCGATACCGTCGTCAAAGATAAGACGTGGTTCTATTTCGCGAACAACATACACGGAACACTCCTTCTGGGGGACGTCGGGGACCGCATTCAGGAGACCGTGGCCGGGCTTGGGATCGTCCTCCTCCTTTCAGGCATGTACATGTGGTGGCCCCGGAACGGACGCGATTTTGCGCGCTCCCTTGTTCCCAATCTCGCGCAACGCGGACGCGCCCTGTGGAAAGGGTTACATGCATCCCTTGGACTCTACATAGGTGTCGTTCTGCTGTTTTTCCTGCTGTCCGGGCTGGCATGGACGGGCGTTTGGGGAACCAAGATAGTACAGGCGTGGAGTACTTTTCCGGCAGAGAAATGGGATAACGTCCCCCTTTCAGACGACACCCACGCGGCAATGAACCACGGTGCCGTTAAGGAGGTGCCTTGGGCTTTGGAGCAGACGGCTATGCCCGTTTCCGGCTCGCACGCCGACCATCACTCGCATTCGGCAGCGGCACCCGTCGATCTTGACAGCGTCACCGCATTGGCGCGTCAGTTAGGCTTCAGCGAGCAATTCCGCATCAACGTCCCTCAGTCCGAAGAGGGCGTCTACACAATTTCCGCCGATAGTATGGATGGAGATACGACAAGCGCCACGGGGGATCGGACGGTGCACGTGGACCGTTTCACCGGCAACGTGCTGGCCGAAGTATCGTTTGCGGACTACTCACTTGCAGGCAAGGCAATGGCGGTAGGTATCGCTCTCCATCAGGGCAACCTCGGCCCACTCAACATCGCCCTCAATCTCGCGTTTTGCCTTTCGGTCCTGTTTATGTGCGCTTCTGGCTTCGTCATGTGGTGGAAGCGCCGGCCATCAAAGCGCTTCGGCGCGCCCCTTTACCCAAAGGGCTACCGCTCGCCCAAAGCAGTGCTTCTGATCGGCCTAGCGGTTTGCATTGCTTTCCCGCTGACCGGGATCGCGGTGGCTCTGTTCGCATTGGTCGATTTCCTTCTGCCTAAAAGGCTAAAGGAAGTGTCAGGACGCACAATCGAGGTCTAAAGCGGATGCGCTGGGGCAGTTAGCTTTGAACGGCCCCAGCGCGTTTGCAGGGCGGTCTGTATCAAAGCCAGCCCTTGCGCTCCCCGTCACGATAGAGCCGGACGGCGTAATGTTCCGGGTCAATTCCGTGCTTGTTGCTTCGGCGCTGGACGATGCCATCGCGCTCACTTTGGGCATAGATCGGGCAAACTACGTCCGGTTTGCGGCCATGCTTGGCGACAAGTTCCCGCATAAGGTCCACCTGTTTCATCAGTTCGCATCCCGTGGGGGTGGGTTATGTGATCGTGACTATAAGAACGATGAGCCCCAGCATCCATGGGACCAGACCGATCCATCCAGCCATGGTAGCCTCGCAAATCAGAGGGCCATCGGGGACGCGTTTAAATCCCAGCCAGTTAAATCCTGTCTCGGACGAAGATATGGGTTGAACGCAAACCCTCCCTAAGGTGATGAGCGGCAACACGAGCCTAGGCTCAGGACTCATTGGTCAGATCCAGAAGATGACGGCTGCGGCGATGCATATCGCTGAGAAGAAGGTGTGAGCGCATCGGTCGTAGCGTGTGGCGATGCGGCGCCAGTCCTTGAGCTTGGCGAACAGGTTCTCG
>NZ_JCAKKP010000040.1:0-5951 GCF_059509755.1 Aquamicrobium sp. YD-1-mutant5 | reverse complement strand
GTCTTCGTCTGATCATAGTCGTGGTTCCAGTCGGCGATCAGCCTCTCGACGGCTTCAGACTTCAGGCGCGCGCCGAGCACCCTGCCTGCACCCTGGTATGCCACAATCGCCCGTTCGACATTGCCGCGTGCAAGATCGAGTTACACATTCGGAACCACCCTAATGTTACAGAATTGCCATCGCCCGCATCGGATACGCTCGCGTCAGCACCTCAGATCAGGATCTCGGTATTCAGAACGAGCGTCTGAAGGTCGCAGGTTGCGAAATCATCCGATCAGAAACCGGATCGGGAGCGTCCCGGAAGGGGCGATCCGAGCTGGAAACCATTATGCAGTTTCTGCATGCGGGCGACGAGCTGGTGGTTCTGCGACTTGATCGGCTCGGCCGTTCCACACGCGACGTTCTCAATCTCGTTCATGAGCTTGATGAAAAGGGCGCGTCGCTCCGCATTCTTGAGCCCGAAGTTACGACAGCCGGAAGCATGGGTCGAATGGTCATCACCACACTCGGCATGGTCGCCGACTTGGAACTCAAGTTCATCAAAGACAGGCAACGGGCGGGCATCGACGCGGCAAAAGCTGACGGCAGCTATAAGGGCAGGAAGAAGAATGTCGATGACGCGGAAATCCGCAGGCGGATCGCTGCTGGCGCAACGAAAGCCGCCGTTGCTCGTGACCTGAACATTTCCAGGATGACTGTCTACCGCGCCTTGGAAGGTCAAGGTTCGCAGCCCACTTCAGCGTGATTGCACGTTCGCCATCTGTTCTTTGAGTTGGCCAAAATCGCAGCTTCGGGCCGACTGGGCCAATCCGCATATGCGGCGGCTACTCGGGGCTTGATGGGTGGAATCGTCGATTCAATAAGTGGATTCAGGCCGATGACTGAAGAGGACTTTTTTGGATGCCGAGACGGCAGGTGATAGTCGATGGTCTCCCGACCCTCCGCCAGGTGCGGGATCCGATTATCGAACTCGATTGCCGGCTGTGCCGGCGTCGCGGCAACCATGAGCGGAAACGGCTGGTAAAGGTCTTTGGCGCCGGCGTCACCTTCGCGGAACTCCGCCGACGGATGACGGTGGGCTGCGAGAGAATGCATACGGCTGAAGGCGACCGATGCGGCGCCTATTTCCCGTGTCTGGTGGAGACGGTATCCTTGCCGGACGAAGGCTGAGCCATGGACCAGAACGAACGCACATCGGCCGCGCAAGGTCATCCATGTGGACATGGATGCTTTCTACGCGTCGGTCGAGCAGCGCGACAATCCGGAACTCCGGGGAAAGCCGGCCGCCGTCGGCGGCTCGGTCGCTCGCGGCGTCGTGGCTGCGGCCAGTTACGAGGCACGCAAGTTCGGCGTCCACTCGGCCATGCCGTCGGTCACCGCCAAGCGCAAATGCCCCGACCTGATCTTCGTCCGGCCGCGTTTCGACGTCTACCGTGCCGTCTCCATGCAGATCCGCGAGATCTTCGCGGAATACACGCCGATGATCGAACCGCTGTCGCTCGACGAAGCCTATCTCGACGTAACGGAAAATCTCAAGGGCATGGAGATCGCGACCGAGATCGCCACGGAAATCCGGGCGAAGATCAAGGCCGCCACCGGTCTGAATGCCTCGGCGGGCATCAGCTACAATAAATTCCTGGCCAAGATGGCGAGCGACCTCAACAAGCCGAACGGCCAGGCGGTGATCACGCCGAAGAATGGTCCCGCCTTTGTGCAGGGTCTGCCGGTGAAGAAGTTTCATGGGGTGGGTCCGGCCACGGCAATGCACCGTCTCGGAATCGAAACCGGCGCCGATCTATTCGGCAAGGACCTCGATTTCCTGATCGAGCACTTCGGCAAGTCTGGACCTTATTTCTATGGCATTGCCAGGGGCATCGACAATCGCGAGGTCAAGCCGGATCGGATCCGCAAATCCGTCGGTGCCGAGGACACCTTTGCCGAAGATGTTCATGCCTACGATCCGGCACGCGAGGGTATCCAGCCATTGATCGAGAAGGTCTGGGGTTATTGCGAGACGAATGGTATCAGCGCCAAGACGGTCACCTTGAAGGTCAAGTATTCGGATTTCCAGCAGATCACCCGCAGCAAGACGGTGCCGGCACCGCTGTCTTCGATCTCGGACCTGGAGGAGATTGTCCGTTTCGTTCTTCAGCCGATCTTTCCGGCGAGAAGAGGCATCCGGCTGCTCGGGGTCACCCTGTCTTCGCTGGAGCAGATAACTGACACGGTCGCCTCTCAGCTGGCCTTGCCACTCGCGTAGTCATCGATTTAGTCATCGCAACCACATGTACTCGTTTGATGCCCAAATCGGTTTCAGGCTTTTGCTTTTCGTCTCGTCTATGTGCTCCACGTTGCGACTCTGCTAAATCGAAGCGATGAGCTACTCTGATTTTATCATCTACGTCGATGAGAGCGGCGACCACAGCCTGACCTCCATCGACGTCAACTATCCTATTTTTGTCCTGTCATTCTGCATCTTCGAGAAATCTCGGTATTCCGCTCTTGCCAGTCGGGATCTTCATGATTTCAAGTTCAGATGGTTCGGCCACGACAGCTACGTACTGCATGAAAGCGACATCGTGAAACGGCGATTTCCGTTCAGCTTCTTGCAATATGACGATATTCGAAATGCTTTTATGGAAGATCTTTCGAGCGTCCTCGAGGCGGCTCCAATGACGGTGATTTCCGCTGTTATTAGGAAGGATGCGTTGAGGCGGCGATACGCGAATCCCGAGAACCCATACCAGCTTGCGCTCCTCTTCTGCCTAGAGAAGGCGAACGAGTTTCTACGCTCACGAAACGATGAAGGCGAGTGCCACATTGTCTGCGAGTCTCGCAGTCCGCGCGAGAAACCCGGACGCGGAAAGGAAGATTTGGAACTTGAACTTGAGTTTCGGAGGATTACCACCGGTCAGCACTATTTACAGGCGGCCGGAGCATCCATGCCTGATTTCGAGATCAACTTCGTCTCTAAACAAGCGAACAGCGCTGGCCTTCAATTG
Source organism: Aquamicrobium sp. YD-1-mutant5 (assembly GCF_059509755.1). Taxonomy (NCBI): domain Bacteria; kingdom Pseudomonadati; phylum Pseudomonadota; class Alphaproteobacteria; order Hyphomicrobiales; family Phyllobacteriaceae; genus Aquamicrobium; species Aquamicrobium sp. YD-1-mutant5. The sequence continues at coordinate 2,949 of NZ_JCAKKP010000040.1, read as the reverse complement.
GCAGATTTGATCGCACGCCCAATAGGCCTGCGAATTTTGCGCCCGCAACAGCCGAACCGGGCATTCGACATCATCCAGCCGAAGATCTGGAGAGGCCCTCAGGATCAAAGCTCGTGGTATGGCCTGAAAGTCTTTCCTTGAAAGCGAAAGGCCCCGGTAAACCGAGGCCACGACGCCGACCGGGAACGAACCCCAATCCATTTGATCTCTATATATAGGGTTCCTAACCGCACCGCAAGGGATCAAGCTTGGTCACCTTGAAAGGGATGCGAGCCGCCAGCTCCGCCACTACATGATCTTGCAGTTCAGCGGATACGAACCGACGACCCAGTTATTTACTTCGTCACGGAAATCGATTTGTCATCGCTGCACAGTTTGATGGTTGTGATGATGGTTGTGAGGAAACCAGGTTTTCAGATCAGCTTATTCGATTAGATACTTTTGCTCCATCCACTGCGCAACCGATTGCTATCTCACCGCGCAGCTCGACCGATCAGAGGTGGCTCGGTTTGTCTGAACAGCTTCGGGCGTTTCGCTAAGTGGATTTCCGCCTCGAGTATGCCGCCACCATCATTGGTGTCAGCGCGTTGAAGTAGGCCTGATCCGGCGTCCGCCGGTCAAGGGATGAATGTGGGCGTCTGGTGTTGTAGAAGTTCAGATATCGGCCGATGCCAGCGCGTGCCTCGGACACAGTCTTGTAGGCATGGAGGTAGACTTCCTCGTATTTGATCGAACGCCAGAGCCGTTCGACGAACACGTTGTCCCGCCACGCACCCTTGCCGTCCATTGAGACGGCGACCTCAGCCTTCTTCAGCACGGCGGTGAAGTCGATGGAGGTGAACTGCGATCCCTGGTCGGTATTGAAGATTTCCGGCCTGCCATGACGGGCAAGTGCCTCCTCCACCGCCTCGATGCAGAAGGCTGCTTCCATCGTGATCGACAACCGCCATGACAAGACCTTCCGGCTGAACCAGTCCACGACGGCGCACAGATAGACAAATCCCCGCGCCATGGGGATGTAGGTCAGGTCCATTGCCCAGACCTGATTGGGCCGGGTGACTGCCAGCTTTCGTAGGAGGTAGGGATAAATTTTGTGCCCTGGCGCTGGTTTCGAGGTGTTCGGGCGGCGGTAGATCGCCTCGATGCCCATCTTCTTCATCAGCGTGGCGACGTGTCGCCGCCCGGTCTCCAGACCTTCTCCTCTCAAAATCCCTTGCAACATCCGACTTCCGGCAAACGGGTAATCGAGATGCAGCTCGTCGATCCGCCGCATCAAGGCCAGATCGCCGTCGGACACTGGACGAGGCAGATAATAGACGCTTCCACGGCTGAAGCCGAGAAGCTTCGCCTGACGCACCACGGATAGCTTGTGCTCGCGGTCGATCATTTCTTTCCGCCCAGCAATCCCGCCTTGCCGAGCGCACCGGATAAAAAATCATTCTCCAGTGTCAGTTCGCCAATTTTGGCGTGCAGCGTTTTGACATCGACGGTCGGACCCGTTGGCTCCGCCTTCGTTTCATCGCCGAACACACCCGTCGCCCCCTCAAGGAGCTGGTCTTTCCACTGTTTGATCTGATTGGCATGCACATCGAACTGCTGGGACAATTCCATCAGCGTCTGCTCACCCCGGATGGCGGCGAGCGCCACCTTTGCCTTGAAAGCCGGGCTGTGGTTCCGGCGCGGTCGTCTCGTCATGGTATCTCCTGTTCCCGGCATCTAAGCCGAAATCAGGCAGAAATTCCACTTATCCCCCCTGTGCAGATTTCCCGAGCCAGCTCTATCACCTCGTATCGTGCAATACGATGGACTTGCCTGAACCGTAGAATTCCCGAGGTCCCATGTCCGAACTCGATTGGCTGAGCCAGCTGCTGCAAATCATCACGGTTACCGGCCAGCTCGAGGTACGCTGCGCCTACGGCGCTCCGTGGCGTATTACCTGGAACCGGGCTGCGGCGAACGAAATCCCCTACCACGTCGTTGTCAGGGGCCGGGCGATCTTTGAGGATCCGGAAGCAAGAACGCGGCGGGAATTAACGAGCGGCGATATCGTGCTGCTGCCACACGGTGCGGCGCATGTGCTGCACGACGGCAGCGGGCAGACACCCGTTCCCACACAGCAGCGGCGGGGTGCTGCCGGGTGGATGCTCAGCGAGAACGACAGCGACGGCGAACAACTCGACCTGTTGTGTGGGCGATTTTTCATTTCGCCTCCTCACGATCGATTGGTCCTCAACTACCTGCCCCTGGATCTGGTAGCGCGGGCCATGGATGCACCCGGAGAAGACGGTGTCGCGTCCGCAACTGGTCAACTCTCCAGTCTAGTTGGGTTGATGCGCATGGAAGCAGCCGGCGATCGGCCGGGAGGACGCGCCGTTCTCAACGCACTGTCTTCGGCTCTTTTTACGCTGGTGTTGCGCGCAGCAAGCGAGTCGGAAACCGCTCCTGAGGGTTTGCTGGCGTTGGCCGGTCACCCGCGTTTGGCGCCGGCAATCAGCGCTATGCTCGCTGATCCGGCCAGGCCTTGGAAACTGCCTGATCTGGCGGACCGGTGTGGCATGTCCCGCGCAACGTTCAACCGCCAGCCTTGGTCCTGGCGAGCCGAGCTTTCTTGAGCGAGCCTTCAGCCTGTTCGGCGACAACATCTGTGACAGCGACGACAAGATCGGCTTGAGCTGGAATGCTCCTGTCCATCGAGGCCGCCTGACTCAGAGCTCGCTCCTCGGGGGGCGCATCAACGTCGATCTCGCCGAACGCCTCAGGCAGATGTTTGACCGCGATATACAGGTGGAAAGCGAGTTCACGCGATGGTCCTAGGCGGTAAACCCATAAATTCGATTGTCGGCTGACGCTGGCCGTGATTCAAGGCTTCCGAATGAGGGAGCCCTGATGACGCGCCGCCGCTATGAACTCACCGACCATGAATGGTCGATCCTGTCGCCGCTGTTGCCC
>NZ_JCAKKP010000039.1:0-3910 GCF_059509755.1 Aquamicrobium sp. YD-1-mutant5 | reverse complement strand
AGAACCTGTTCGCCAAGCTCAAGGACTGGCGCCGCATCGCCACACGCTACGACCGATGCGCTCACACCTTCTTCTCAGCGATATGCATCGCCGCAGCCGTCATCTTCTGGATCTGACCAATGAGTCCTGAGCCTAGGGCTTCTTCCAACGCCTTCACTCGGGCGCTGACGCTGGATTGTGCCACGCCGAGTGCGTTGGCGGCGTGGCGGAAGTTCAGATACTCGGCGACAGTGAGCGTTTGGATGAGAGACGCCAAGGGAATGCGCGATCCGAGTGAGGTCAGCTTCCCCCATTGATGATCAATTATCGGTGCTGAATGCCGCCGCCGCATTTCTATTCATCACATTTACACAGAACCCGTTATCCACTGTGCGAACAAGACACCCGAAACAAAGAGTCCTACCGCAAAGGAAGTGTGGGCAACGAGGCTACGAAATCGCGAGTGCCAGGGTTGTGGCGTGCGGCGGGCAGCGATGCCCGCCCCAAGACAGGGCTGCATGACGAGAAACGGGGCGATAATGCTGCCGATGCCGACCAGCAATGCAGGCCCGAGCGTCGGCTGCTGCAGCCATCCGGGCCAGATCAGGATCAGGAGGCCGGCGAAGAAAATGCCTGTCAGATAATGCGCTACCCAACCAAGCACGACTTCACCTTGCACCTCATGCGCCTTCGCGATGCTGTCATGTTTGAAGCGCCCGTTGGAGAAATGGCCGATCCATCGCCCGACCAGCCGATAGTCGAGAGACGGCACACCAAAAATCCGCTTCTGCAGGATCGCCCATCCATCCATCACCGCCGTCGCGCCAATTCCGATGAAAATCGTTCCAAAGACGCCGGTCACCAGCTCACTACCCATCCGCAGGATTTCCTTGCTGGCACAGAGGCCATCAGACAATCATTCAATGCATTGCTTGAATGATTGTCTGATGGTAGCAATCTGTCAATGACCAAAACCGACACCCATACGCAGCTGTTTACAGACCTTGCCGAGATCGCTCGTACGCTCGGCCACGCGCATCGTCTCATGCTGCTGGAACATATCGCCCAGGGCGAGCGCCCGGTCGAAAGACTGGCCGAACTTACCGGGCTGACAATTGCCAACACGTCGCAGCATCTTCAACATTTGCGGCGAGCAGGGTTCGTAGAGACGCGCCGCGACGGCAAACGGGTTCTCTACCGCCTCGGCAGCGGACCTGTCGAAACGGTGCTGGCCTCATTGCGCGGATATGCCGAGCATATGCGCGTCGAGATACGCGAGCTGGCTGCCGATCCGGCCAACGCCAGCGGCAGGCATGATTCCATCTCGCGCGACGAGCTTCTGGATCGCCTCCGCACAGGCGGGATGACATTGCTGGACGTGCGTTCAGCGGAAGAATATGCGCTCGGGCACCTGCCCGGTGCGCTCAATATCCCGACCGCAGAACTGGAGCGACGATTGTCTGAGCTTCCGCCAGGCCAGGAAATCATAGCTTATTGTAGAGGGCCTTACTGTGTTCTCTCGACGTCGGCGGCGACCCTGTTGGAAGCCCGGGGTTTCCGGGTTCGCCGACTTGCGGATGGCTTTCCCGACTGGAAGGCTGCCGGGCTTGCCGTCGAAAGCTGAGGTGCGGTGAGACCGCTCATAACTCCCATCACCACGAACCTGACCTGAGGAGACGCAACATGCAGGAGAAATCGTCCCAGGCTGAACCCGTGAAGGGCCCAGCATCTTACTTCCCCTCCATCGAGAAGAAATACGGTCGACCTGTCGAGGAATGGTTTGATCTGATCCGGAGCAGATCTGAAGCCAAACACATGGAACTGGTCGCATGGCTGAAGGGCCAGCATGGGCTGGGCCACGGACATGCCAACGCGCTTGTCGCCTACGTGTTTGCTCAGGATAAGAAGCAGACAGCGCAGAAGTAAACGAAGGATTGGTGATCTTTCGACGGGGATACCGGACTTGCTATCGATATCCCCGCGCCGTCAGCCGTCAGGCGCGGCTCATCCGCCGGTCCAGGAAGGCCAGGACAAGGGCGAGCACACCAAGTCCGGCGCCGATCCATCCGACGGAGGCCAGATTATAGCCGTAGCTGATTGGAAGGCCGGCAAGCAGGGGCGCAGCGGTCAGGCCAAGTTGAAAGGCCGATGAATTTGTTGCCCCTGCCAGAGTGGGCGCGTCGGGCGCGATAACGTAAACTCGCCCCCAAACTGCCGGGTTCAGCAGGAACCCCGCGACGCCGAGAAGAAAAACCAGCACAACGACGGCGACCATGTGCGAGGCAAACAATGCGATTGCCGCGGACACCAGGATCAGACCGGCAATGCCCAGGCAAAGCGTAGAGAACGGGTGTCGGTCTGCCGTGCGGCCACCGATCGACAACCCAAGGAATGCGCCAAGACCGAACAGGGACAGGACCGCAGGCAGCCAGCCAAGCGGCAGCCCGCTTACATTGAGAAGCAAGGCGCCCATATAGCTGAACGTGCCCATATAGGCGGCCGTCGTCGCGGCCGTCGTTGCATAGGCCACCCACAGAATGGGCCGCTTCATGGCCCTCAGTTCGCCCGCCGTATCGGGTGCCGGCATGTTCCCGCCTATCCTTGCGGGCAAAACCAGCAGGATGGCAATCGCAGCAACGGTGGTCGCGGCGACCACGGCCCAGAACCCTCCACGCCAGCCTGTCAATTCGCTGATGAAGGTTCCTGCGGGACCGCCCAAAACCATGGCGACGGTCAGGCCGCTGACGACAACCGACAACGCCCTGGCGCGCCGATCAGGGGCAACGAGTTGTACCGCCGTGGATGCCGCCACTGCCCAGAAACAGGCATAGGCCAGCCCCATGACGAACCTTGCGATCAGGATTCCCGCATATCCCTCCGATATGAGACTGAATGCCGTGGCGGCCACAAACGCGGCCTGACTGAGAAACAGCGTGGCGCGTCTTGGCCAATGCAGCGTCATGATTGCCAGTGGTGGCGCTCCGACCAAAGCACCGACTGCGAAAGCGGATATCAAGGTGCCTGCGGCCGGCAATGTGATTTGCAGGTCTTCCGCAATTTTCGGGAGAATGCCTCCCATCAGAAACTCCGCGCTGCCCATGGCGAACAGGCTCAGGCCGAGAAGATAGACGGCAAGAGGTAGCGTCGTTCTGCGGTTTTCGTTTCCGGCGACTGCCCCCGCATCGTCCGGGTCGGCATTGATTGTATGTTCTGCCACTGGTTTCTCCGCTGACTGAGTTGATCGACAGGCACACACAATTGGCATACTTATTTCAATCATTCAAGTGAATGATTGAATAATGGGACTGATAGGCTCAGAGTCCCACCCCCCTTTGCCGCCCGAGCTTCCACGACACCGATCCGCCCCGCACGACGCCCATGACCTCACAGCCGAGCTGGCGGTCGATAACCGGCCGCCAAGGGACGAGGGTGAACTCATGGGATTTCTCGACCACGGCGAACTTGCCGCTCGTTAGCTGGACAGCCCCGGTGAACTTGCCGCTGACGTTCTCGCCATCCGTAGCGGCGCGAAACGGCAGCCCTTTCCTCTGCGCCATCTCCGTGCCGACGCGGGCAACCTCGCGCTCGCGCAGGGTGGCGAGAAGACTGCGCCGGTAGAAGACGCGGCCATTCCGCGTTCGGGTGGCATCGCTTTGTTCGATGTGATGCTCGCGGCGCTGGTCCATGGCCTCGCGCACCTGCTGGCCGAAGCCGGTCGGCGCAAGGTCGGCCGTTTCGCCATGGATCAATCGCCGGTCCAGCCATGTTGCGCCGTCCGATCCGATCTGCTTGCCTAGGCTCAGGACTCATTGGTCAGATCCAGAAGATGACGGCTGCGGCGATGCATATCGCTGAGAAGAAGGTGTGAGCGCATCGGTCGTAGCGTGTGGCGATGCGGCGCCAGTCCTTGAGCTTGGCGAACAGGTTCTCG
>NZ_JCAKKP010000038.1:2500-5670 GCF_059509755.1 Aquamicrobium sp. YD-1-mutant5 | reverse complement strand
AGAGAAGATTTTCATGCGTTTTGCAGACCTGGCAGCGACCTACTCTCCCGCGTCTTTAGACGAAGTACCATCGGCGCTGGGGCGTTTCACGGCCGTGTTCGGAATGGGAACGGGTGCAGCCGCCCCGCCATGACCACCAGGTCGGCAAAGCGCATGTTAATTGAGAAGCTGTTTTGTGCTGATGTTTTGCGTGTCTGTTTGGTCGCCTCTTCAGCCGTGAGGCTGCAAGGTCGACCGACCGTCGGCGCTTATGCGCCGCGCCCGCGCAGCTTGCGCCCTTCAGGGCGCTCAGCGTGAGCGATAACAGACATCGCTTTAGCGATGAACATAAGGAATGAGAACGATCAAGCCTATCGAACTATTAGTACCGGTAAGCTTCAAGCGTTGCCGCTCTTCCACACCCGGCCTATCAACGTGGTCGTCTTCCACGGTTCTCAGGGAATACTCGTTTCCAGGTGGGTTTCCCGCTTAGATGCCTTCAGCGGTTATCCCGTCCGTATATAGCTACCCTGCTATGCGGCTGGCGCCACAACAGGTCCACCAGAGATACGTCCATCCCGGTCCTCTCGTACTAGGGACAGATCCTGTCAATATTCCTACACCCACGGCAGATAGGGACCGAACTGTCTCACGACGTTCTGAACCCAACTCACGTACCGCTTTAAATGGCGAACAGCCATACCCTTGGGACCTGCTCCAGCCCCAGGATGCGATGAGTCGACATCGAGGTGCCAAACAACCCCGTCGATATGGACTCTTGGGGGTCATCAGCCTGTTATCCCCGGCGTACCTTTTATCCGTTGAGCGATGGCCCTTCCACACGGGACCACCGGATCACTATGACCGACTTTCGTCTCTGCTCGACTTGTCAGTCTCGCAGTCAGGCAGGCTTATGCCATTGCACTCGACGACCGATTTCCGACCGGTCTGAGCCCACCATCGCGCGCCTCCGTTACTCTTTAGGAGGCGACCGCCCCAGTCAAACTACCCACCATACATTGTCCCGGGCCCGGATAACGGGTCGCGGTTAGACATCCATAGTAATAAGGGTGGTATTTCAAGGGTGGCTCCACCAAGGCTGGCGCCCTGGCTTCAAAGCCTACCACCTATCCTACACATGTCACTACGAATGCCAATGTAAAGCTATAGTAAAGGTGCACGGGGTCTTTCCGTCTAACCGCAGGAACCCCGCATCTTCACGGGGAATTCAATTTCACTGAGTCTATGCTGGAGACAGCGGGGAAGTCGTTACGCCATTCGTGCAGGTCGGAACTTACCCGACAAGGAATTTCGCTACCTTAGGACCGTTATAGTTACGGCCGCCGTTTACTGGGGCTTCGATTCAAAGCTTGCACCTCTCCTCTTAACCTTCCAGCACCGGGCAGGCGTCAGACCCTATACGTCGCCTTGCGGCTTCGCAGAGCCCTGTGTTTTTGATAAACAGTCGCTACCCCCTGGTCTGTGCCACCCTCATCTACTTGCGTAAACAAGGGTCACGCTTCTTCCGAAGTTACGCGTGCAATTTGCCGAGTTCCTTCAGCATAGTTCTCTCAAGCGCCTTGGTATACTCTACCAGTCCACCAGTGTCGGTTTCGGGTACGGGCTATAAGGAGGAGCTATTTCCCGGGACCGCTTCACTGCCAGATCAATCCAATAAGACCTGACAATACACGCGATCCGTCACTACCTCCAGGCTCACGAATATTAACGTGATTCCCATCGACTACGCCTTTCGGCCTCGCCTTAGGGGCCGGCTAACCCTGCTCAGATTAACTTTAAGCAGGAACCCTTGGACTTTCGGCGGGGATGTCTCTCACACCCCTTACGTTACTCATGTCAGCATTCGCACTTCTGATACCTCCACCGCCCCTCACGGGTACGGCTTCATCAGCTTACAGAACGCTCCGCTACCGCTCGTCTTACGACGAACCCTAAGCTTCGGTGCATGGCTTTAGCCCCGTTACATTTTCGGCGCAAAGACCCTTATTTAGACCAGTGAGCTGTTACGCTTTCTTTAAATGATGGCTGCTTCTAAGCCAACATCCTGGTTGTTTTGGGATCCTCACATCCTTTCCCACTTAGCCATGACTTGGGGACCTTAGCTGTAGGTCAGGGTTGTTTCCCTTTCCACGACGGACGTTAGCACCCGCCGTGTGTCTGCCGACTAGTACTCCCCGGTATTCGGAGTTTGGTTAGGATCAGTAAGACGGTGAGTCCCCATAGCCCATCCAGTGCTCTACCCCCGGGGGTATTCGGTCGACGCTCTACCTAAATAGATTTCGCGGAGAACCAGCTATTTCCGAGTTTGATTGGCCTTTCACCCCTAGCCACAAGTCATCCCAAACTATTGCAACAGTTACGGGTTCGGTCCTCCAGTACATGTTACTGTACCTTCAACCTGCTCATGGCTAGATCACTCGGTTTCGGGTCTAATGCGACGAACTGAACGCCCTGTTCAGACTCGCTTTCGCTGCGCCTACACCTACCGGCTTAAGCTTGCTCGTCACACTAAGTCGCTGACCCATTATACAAAAGGTACGTAGTCACCCAGGACGAACCTTGGGCTCCTACTGTTTGTAGGCAATCGGTTTCAGGTACTCTTTCACTCCCCTTGTCGGGGTGCTTTTCACCTTTCCCTCACGGTACTAGTTCGCTATCGGTCATGCACGAGTACTTAGGCTTGGAGAGTGGTCTCCCCATGTTCAGACAGGATTTCACGTGTCCCGCCCTACTCAAGGACTTATGTTCGCATTACGCATACGGGGCTGTCACCCACTACGGCCCTCCTTTCCAGAAGGTTCTGCTTGTCTCACATAAGCCACTGGCCTGGTCCGCGTTCGCTCGCCACTACTAGCGGAGTCTCGGTTGATGTCCTTTCCTACGGGTACTTAGATGTTTCAGTTCCCCGCGTTCGCCACTTTACCCCTATGTATTCAGGGTAAGTTACCTAATATCGATACTTGGAAACCACAGCAGCAAGTTGCCCTGCTGCTCTGATTTTCCAAGTACCTTAGGTGGGTTTCCCCATTCGGAAATCTACGGATCAAAGGGTATTCGCACCTCCCCGTAGCTTATCGCAGCGTATCACGTCCTTCATCGCCTGTGCATGCCAAGGCATCCACCAATTGCCCTTAAGACACTTGATCGTTCTCATTGCCAATGCTCATCAG
>NZ_JCAKKP010000037.1:0-5776 GCF_059509755.1 Aquamicrobium sp. YD-1-mutant5 | reverse complement strand
CCGTGCCACAACGGGAAGTACGGCGATATGCGCGCCATCTGGCACTCGCTCAGCAGAAACAAATCACCCATCACGGCCTCCTTCAGCAAAGACCGTGAATCACAGATCAAACCAAATTAATAGGTCCTGAGCCTAGGCTCCAGCGCTGGTTTGGTTGGTCCGGCACGATGATCGGACGGCGTGTTCCCAAAGGGCACGTTCGAAGCAACCGCTCGCTCGATCATCGTCAGCGCCAGAGCAGGCTTGGTGGCAAAGTTGGTATTGTCTGGCACATGGCACCTGGCCATACGCGCGGCGGCGTCCGTCCAGGCCTTCGGCAGATAGAGCGCCCGGTCGATGAAGGCATGGCCATGGTGCGAGACGTAGGAGGCGAAGACGCCGATCTGGCAATTGGTGATCTTGTCCGCCGAGCCGGTGTATTGCCGGCCAACCCCACAGGACGCCTTGCCCTGCTTGAGCAAGCCGGTCTCATCAAGCACCAGAACAGCGCCAGGATCGGCCAGTGTCTCCAGAGCATAATCACGCACGATATCACGCAGTGCGTCCGCATCCCACTGCCCGCGGCCCAGGATTGCCTGCTGCCGCCACGGGCCGGCATCGCCGGCGGCTTCCGCCCGCATCCAGCCTGTCTTGCGGCGCTCCTCACCAAGCAGCCCGTCCAGAAACTGCACCGCCGAAACCGCAACGAGCTCCTGGGTGAACAGCCGCCGCATCCGCCCCTTCACATCCCGCAGCGAGGACGCCCAAAGCTCCAGCGTCGTCTCGATCGATGCACCTGTCATCCATGACCTCCGAATCATGGAAACCCATGGATTCGGGAGTCGAAAAAACGCAACTGTAATGCTAAGGCAAGACAGCGCCGCAGTGACAGGCCTCGCTGTCAGCATCCGGCAGCCGGTAACGGCCGATCCTGCGGAACCTCACATGCATCGGGATCAGATACTCTTAGCGGCCCCTGAGATGGCGGCGCACAATGCCTCGACCGTCCGGGGCGTCTTCGTCCCTATATGACCCCGTCGGAGAAGACATAGCTTCCGTAAAGCTTGTAGGTTCTTTCGCCGAAGATCTGCCGGACATGAGTAAGAATCTGGCCACTGCGTTTCGTTCGTCGCTCGACGACGAGACAGGCCGCACCCTCAGGCAGATTCAGAACACCGGCCTGTTCGGCATCAGCATTTATGCAGCTGATGGAGTGCTCAGATTGCGTCCATGGAATATGCGTGAGGAGCCATGAACTTGGCGGCGTTGATGCGAAATCAACGATGGAGGCCTCCGGCACGGAAGACGTGTTGATGATGCGGTCTTCCAGCGCAAACGGTATGCCATCGGCAAAATGACGGCATGTTATCGTGATGACGGAAACCCTCTTTGCCCCCTCCAGACGCAGCGAATCTTCCTTGTTCGCAACACGGCGGCTCAGCGAGATAAGTTCGTAATTATAGCTCTTCTGGCTTGAAATGATCTCGGCCTGTATGTCAGGCAGCTTGAGAAAGGTGGAGTGCGTGCCCGGATAAGCAACGAAAGAGCCGAGCTTGCGGCGCCGCTCGATCAGCCCGCTTTCGACAAGCCGGGTCAGCGCATTGTTGACGGTCATGCGCGAGCAGCCATAAGCGGCCATCAGCTCGCGCTCGAAGGGTATCCTGAAACCCGGAGGCCACCTGCCGGACAGAATATTAGCTTCGATGTCGGCTCTGATACGCTGGTTTAAAGGATTGCGCTTATCGGGGGATTCCTGGTCACGATTGCGCATTGCCCTTATAGTTCCGCCCTGTTCTGTCTTGTGAATGTAAAAATATGTTCAGGACAGTATATATTTCCCAAGACATGGCATGCTCAAACACAGGATGCAATCCTCTCCCGAAGTCGTCTTCGTCGGAACCTGAAGGCGGGATGGAACTCCGGAAAGGATGGCAAGACCGCTATTTTCCAAATATCTCCAGATGGCAATCCAGGAACCAGTCATTGTCCTCAGGCAAGCCAATGCTGACCCGCGCGAAGTTTTCGTATCCCGCCTGCTTCCACGGCTTCAGGATGACACCTCTTTGCAGAAGCTGCTCGCAGAATTCGACGGCGTTGGTTCCGCAATCGAAGAACAGGAAATTGCCTCTGGAGGAGGCGACACGACAGCCGCGATCCTGCAACACCTTCATCACCCGCACGCGCTCGCTTTTTGCAAGAGCAACGACGCTCTCCACATGGGCGGGATCGCCCAGCGCCGCCAGCGCGGCAGCCTGTGCCGCGAGGTTGGTATTGAAAGGGGTGCGTGCGCGATCCAGCAGGCCGCACAGCTTCGCATCTCCGGCGACAGCATAGCCGATCCGCAATCCGGCCAGTCCCCACGCCTTTGAAAAAGTGCGCAATGTGATCCAGTGTTTGTCGCTTGCCGCGAGAAGGCGCAGCACATCGGGGAAATCAGGCCCGCTTGCATATTCGATGTAGGCCTCATCGAGGACCAGAAGGGTTTCAGGCTTCAGCGCATCGATGACCCGCTGCATCTGAGCGGTATCGAGCCAGCTTCCGACCGGGTTCATCGGATTGGAGAACATGGCCATGCGCGGCCCTGCGGAAAGCGCCGCAACCAGAGCGTCGACGTCTATCGTCAATTCATCGAGCAGACCGACCCGTTCGACCTTTGCCTCCATAAGATGCGTGTAATCTTCATGGAGAGGGAAGGATGGGTAAAGCGTCACCACCGTCTCGCCAGGAGACAGAACGGCCCGGCAGATGATGCTCAGAAGATCTTCCGAGCCATTGCCGAGAATGACCTGATCGGATGAAACATCGAGATACCGGGCAATGGCATCGCGCAGCGAGCGGCCGGAGGGGTCGGGATAGAGCTGAGGCGCCTGCAGGGCTTTCATGCAGGCCTCCCCCACAGCAGGGCTCGGCCCAACGGGGTTTTCGTTTGATCCCAGCTTGGCGATACGCTCGACCTTATAGCGGGTCCGGACCTCGTCCAGAGTCAACCCGGAATTGTAAGGAGGGATGAGCGTTAGCGCCTTGCGTACGAAGAAATCCGAACCACTCATTTCTTTCCACTCTCCCTGAAAAAGTGTTTTGCGGCCTCCGCCTTCCCGGGCAAATGCCGTCAAGAACACAGGTTTTTCTGCCGCGCGGGCAAACCTCACGCCAGAAGAACTTCGGCCTCCACTTCCACGGGAATACCGAAAGGAAGCTCGGCCACACCGATTGCCGAGCGGGCATGACGCCCGCGCTCGAGGCCGTAAACGTCGATGATGACATCCGAGAAGCCGTTGATGACCTGCGGTATCCGATCGAAGCCTGCAACGCAGTTGACCATGCCGAATACCCGCACCCAGCCTGCCACGCGATCGAGATCGCCCAGCTCGCGCTCCAGACTGCCAAGCACGGTATAGGCCGTGATGCGCGCTGCCTCGTAGGCCTCATCAAAGCTTATCTCAGCTCCGACCCGCCCGCTTTTGCCGGCATAAAGCCCCTCTTCATTGGCCGGGCCATGTCCGGAAATCAGTGCGCGATTGCCCACCACGTGAACCCAGGGAAAAGGCAGCTTGCCATCAGGAAGCCGGGTGGGCGAAGGCAGAGCGATACCGATCTCTTTAAGTCGCTCCGAAATGATACCCATGAAAGCATGCCTTCTTCTTGCCGATAAGAAACAGGCTCTTATCGCGGTTTTTTTATTTCATCATGCTTCACGACGATCGGACACCCCTTTCCGGGTCCGCTGCCCGACCTGATTCCGCAGCTCTGAATTTTTCTTTTGTATATACAAATTATGCGTCCCCGTCAACGCGCCCTCAGGCTGCAATCCGCCAACAATGGCACAAGCATTACGAATTTCAGGATCACATGCCGGCACCACAACTTTTTTTACCTCAGGGCTTCTATTTGTATAGACAAAATGATGGCATTGGCCGATAAGGCAAGCTGAGAGATTTGTTATCCGGAATTGAAGGAGGAGCCTTATGAAGGAAGTGATCGAACTCGGCCGCCTTACCCGCAAGGATGTCGAGGCTCTGGCACCGAACGCAATCGTGGTCCTGCCCATCGGCTCTACCGAACAGCACGGCGAGCACCTGCCACTGCTGACCGACGCCCTGATAGCCGACACGATCTGCCGCCGCGCGCTGGGCGTCGTCGAGACCCCGAGCCCTGTCGTTCTGGCGCCTCTGATGCCGTTCGGCAATTCGCACCATCATCTGTTTGCCTGCGCGATCTCGCTGAGCGCCGACACTTACGTTCGGGTTCTGCGCGACTTCTGCTCCACCCTGAGCCGCTCGGGCTTCAAACGCATACTCTTCGTCAACGGCCACGGCGGCAACGATCAGGCGATGCGGCTGGTCTCCAATGACGTCGTGCTCGACCTGCCCCTCACCGTTGCGGCCTGCTCCTACTGGTCGCTGACGTCCGTGATTGCCGACGCCCCCAAGGTTCAGGGCGGCCATGCGGGCGTCTACGAGACGGCCGTTATGCAGCATATTGCGCCGGACCTCGTCGGCACCCCGAACCCTGATCTTGGCGACACACCGGCGTTTTTCGATCTCGTTCTCAGCGATGGCCTGCTCGTCAATCGCCACAATGAGTGGGCGCGGATCGGAGGTGTCACCGAGCGCCCTGACGATGCAACTGAGGATATGGGCCGGCGTATCGTCGAGGATCGCGCCACGGCACTGGCTGCCGCCATCGCCAGCTTTGACAAAGCCTCTTCAGGCGAAAGCTGAGCCTTGTGAGACCGCTGCCGGCCCCTGTGATTTTCATCAGCGCGGGCTGGCATCTTACCCTGCGGCCCCCGACGGGTGCCGAACATTTTGACGTTCGGGGCCCCCTCCCTGAAGTGGGAGATTGGCCCGCATCGCCCCGAGCAACGATAATTCCTGAAACAACCATGGTCAGCAAGGAGAACGCTATGACCTTATCAAGGATGCTCAAATCCGCATTTGCGGGTGTCGCGCTGCTGGCGCTTGCAGCCCCGGCCAGCGCCGACCAACTCGATGACGTGAAGGCAGCAGGAAAGATCCTGACTTCCGTCGACATGCATTTCACGCCCTTCGGCATGGTGGTCAACGGCAATTACGAAGGTCTCAACAAAGACCTGTTCGACGAGGTCGCCAAGGAAATCGGCGTCGAGCCGGTCTATCAGGACATTCCATGGCCGGCCCAGCTTCCGGGCATGGAAGTCGGAAAATTCGACATCGTGACCACCGCCGCGGCGATATCGCCCGAGCGTCTGGAGCGCTACGCTTTTACGCTTCCCGTCATCTATGCACCTGTCGGCCTCATTCGCCTCGCCTCCAAAGAAGACGTGCGCAAGCCTGAGGATCTCAAGGGCAAGGTCGCCGGCGCCATACAGGGCTCCACTCAGGCCAAGAAGCTGCATGCGTTCAGCGAAGAAATCGGCGGCATCACCATCAAGGAATACGGCACCATCGACGAAGCCTATGCCGATCTCGCGGCCGGCCGCCTCGACGCCGTCGCCGGAACGCTTCCGATCCTGGCCTATCTGGTCAAGACGCGCCCTGAGACTTTCGCCCTACTGGAGCCAGCCGAGATTGGCGAACCCGATTACCTGGCATGGGTGGGCCGCAAGACGGAAGACAGCGCAAGCTTTGTGAAAGCCGTCAACGACGCTATCCTCAAGATGACCGATGACGGCCGCATGAAGGCCATTCAGGAGAAGTGGCTGGGCACCTATACCGAGCTGCCACGCGAAGTCCCCACCAAGTAAGTTCTGACATGCGGGCGGGGCTTGCCTCGCCCGCATTGCCTTGCGCATTTTGCGCGCCGAATGAAAACTCAG
>NZ_JCAKKP010000036.1:0-8679 GCF_059509755.1 Aquamicrobium sp. YD-1-mutant5 | reverse complement strand
GGGCAACAGCGGCGACAGGATCGACCATTCATGGTCGGTGAGTTCATAGCGGCGGCGCGTCATCAGGGCTCCCTCATTCGGAAGCCTTGAATCACGGCCAGCGTCAGCCGACAATCGAATTTATGGGTTTACCGCCTAGGCAATCCATGAAAGCATCCAGTTCTCGTTCCATCAGCGCGCCTGCTCCAGACAATCGCGAAGCAATCATGTTGGCGGCCGAACGCGTGTTTGCAAAGGACGGGTATGACGGCAGCAGCATGCGTGACATCGCCAAGGAGGCGAACGTTTCGCAAGCGCTCTTGCACTACCATTTCGGGACCAAGGAAAAATTGTTTGATGAGATCTTTTCCTTTCGTGCAACCGAGATCAACCAGGAGCGCGGTCGGCATCTCGATCGTCTGTTCGCGGACGGTGCCATTCCAAGCCTGCCGCAATTGATTGATGCCTTGTTTCGACCCACTGTTGAGCTCGGCCATGACCCCGAACGCTTCGGTAACTTCTTTTCAAGAATACTGGCCGCATCCGCCAATTCGGATGATCCACATACCAAGGCCCTGATTGCTGAGCACTACGATAGCACAGCCCTTCGCTTCATCAGCGCGTTTCAAAAGGTGCTGCCAGGGATTTCGCGGGAGGATGCTGTCTGGGCATATATGTTCTCGATCGGCGTGGGCATGACCATGATGGCGCGCACCGGCCGTACGGCAAGATTGTCGAACGGGGCCTGCGATGACAACGACGTCGAGCTTTTGCTGCGGAAGATCAGTCTTTTCGTTTGCGGGGGATTGCTCAATATGGCCCCGACCGGAAGGACGTAACCCGTCCTTCCATACCGCCGCCTTTTCTCATAGCTCTTGACTGTCATGCACTGCACTGTATAGTGCATCTGATCGCGCTTGCCTCTCATTCCAGACGACTGCGAAGCGGCAATGACGTGATGGCCGATCGCCAGAACTCTCAGCATTATGAAGGTCACGGTGTTCTGTGCAGATGCCCAATAATCTGCTGATTCAGAGGAAGAGCCAATGTTGACGACACCTGTTCCGACCATCATTTCGAGATGGTCGTCGAAGAGTCCGGCTGACTTATTCGATGTTGATAATCCCGCTACCGGTGAGATCATTGCCCATGTCCAGGGAAGTGGAGTGGCTGAGGTTGATAAGGCAGTCTCCGCCGCGCACGCCGCGTTCTCAGGACATTGGAGGGAACGATCCGCGCGCGAACGCGGTGCGCTGCTCATTGCGGCAGGCAAGCATCTGGAAATTCATGCTCAGGAACTTGCCGAACTTGTCTCGCGGGAAAATGGAAAGCCGGTGCGTGATGCGTTGCAATTCGACGTCGCCAGTCTAACGGGATCGTTTGCCTTTTTTGGTGCTCTGGCAGGCAAAAGCGGGGGTGAATATCTCGATCTTGGCTTTGTGACCTCGGCCACGGTCCGCGAACCATTCGGCGTGGTCGCAGGCATTATTCCCTTCAACTGGCCGCCTATTCACACTGGCGCAAAGGTTGCGCCGGCGCTTGCAGCAGGAAACACGATTGTCGTCAAGCCCGGGGATCAAGCGCCACTTACGATCATGCGCATCGTGGATCTCCTAAACGAAGCACTGCCGGAGGACGTCGTTCATTGCGTGACCGGTATAGGGCCGGCAGTCGGGCAAGCCCTGACGCAACATCCACTGGTGCGCAAGATATCCTTCACCGGTGCGCCTTCAACGGGCACAGCCGTTTTGAAGACGGCGGCAGAGCGCCACGTGCCCGTTCTGTGTGAACTCGGAGGGAAGAACCCGTTTATCGTTATGGCCGATGCTGATCTGGACCAAGCGGTGCGCGATGCTATCGACGGAGCTTTCTTCAACAAGGGCGAGGCGTGCACAGCCGCATCGCGCATTCTGGTTCATAAAGACATTCATGATGCGTTCGTCGAGCGTTTCTGTGCGGCGACCGAAAGGCTGACGACTGGAGACGGCGCACTCGAAACGACGCACGTCGGCCCCGTAGTTTCGAGGGCGCAAAAGGAAAAAGTCGAGAACTACATTCGCATCGGTCAATCGGAAGGCGCCACAATTGCTGCGCAAGGCAAGCTGCCTGACGATCCGAGACTGAAGGAAGGCTATTTCGTTCCACCGACTGTCTTCACAAATGTAACTGCAAACATGCGGGTTGCTCAGGAGGAGATATTCGGCCCCGTCACTTGCGTCATGAAGTTCTCTAACGAAGCCGAGGCAATCGATATCGCCAATGGGACGCAGTTCGCTTTGGTCGCCGGCATCTATTCGAGAGACCAGGAACTCGCCAATCGTATGGCTCGGCGGGTCGAGGCGGGAATCGTTTTCGTCAACAACTACAACCGTATTGTCATCGGCACGCCATTCGGCGGCACGAAATCCAGCGGCTACGGACGCGAGCACTGCGCGGCCACGCTCAACGAATTCACCTATTCAAAAGCAATTCGGACCCCGACCGGAAGGGTTCCCGTGCCGGAATGGAAGGCAGTCACGGACATCTTCGGCCACTGAGGTCGTGGATGGGGGAGCGCGGCATGATTGCCGCTCTCCAATTCATCCGACGATCAAACAAAACGCTTGACTGCACTGCATGATGCAGTGCATTTATATACTGCATCATGCAGTGCATCGGCCGTAAGCGATCGCTCTTAGCAATGCTCATTCTGTGCCGTATGCATCAAAGAAAAAATGGGAACACGATGAATTCAACAGGGAACGGTGTTCCGGATTTTATCTCACTCCGGAATGTCTCGAAATCTTTTGAGACAATGTCAGGTGACATCGTCACTGCCTTGCGAGACGTCTCGCTTCAGATTCCAAAAGGCTCGTTTGTCACCCTTTTAGGGCCCAGCGGATGTGGAAAAAGCACACTCCTACGGCTAATCGGCGGCCTTATCAGAAAGACCAGCGGCGACGTTTTGCTTGCCGGGCGAGCCGTCGAAAGGCCGACGAACCAGATTGGTATGGTCTTTCAGTCGCCGGTGCTGCTGCCTTGGCGAACCGTGCTGGAGAACGTTATGCTTGCGGCCGATCTCGGCAAAGTGAGCAAGGCAGAGGCCCGTGAGACTGCGTTGAGATATATCCACCTGGTAGGTCTCGAAGGTTTCGAAAAGAAATATCCGGGCGAGCTTTCTGGTGGCATGCAGCAGCGTGTCGCAATCTGTCGTGCGCTCGTACACAATCCCTCCGTGTTGCTGATGGATGAACCGTTCGCCGCACTGGATGCCATGACCCGGGATCATCTTCAGGTCGAGCTCCAGAGCCTCTGGATGGCCGGTGACAAAACAGTCATCTTTGTCACCCATTCGATCTCGGAGGCCGTGTTCCTCGCCGACTATATGGTCGTTCTGGCCGCTCGTCCCGGGCGCGTTGTCGAAATCATCAAGGTGGATCTGCATCGACCAAGAACCCTCGACATGGTCAACTCCTTAGAGTTCGGCCGCTATGTGAGTCATGTCCGCGGCTATTTCGAGGCCGAGGAGCGTGCGGCATGACAGACCAGGCATCATTCGCGACGGCGTCGGCCGAGACCCCACGCAAACGGAAATCATCGAGCGGCTTCGATCAGGTTACGATGCTAGCGATTGTATTGTTCTTACTTTTCCTTGCCAGTTGGGAATGGGTTCTCATTCCAGTGACCGGTGTCAGCCCAGCTCTGCTTCCCCGCCCTAGTCAGATTGCGGTTTCCCTTTATCAAGGCGCCACGCAGGGGTATCTCCTACCCAATACCCTCATCACCTTGCAGGAGGTACTGATAGGCTTTGTTGTCGGATCCGCGCTCGGCTTTATTCTTGCCGTCCCTGTTGCGGAATCGCGGGCGGTGGAACGGATTTTGTCGCCCTATGTTGTTGCCCTCCAGGCCATTCCGAAGGTTGCGATAGCCCCGCTTTTTGTCGTCTGGTTCGGTTATGGCCTTTCCTCGAAGGTATTCATCGTCGGGCTGATCACCTTCTTCCCGGTCTTTATCAACACGGTGGCTGGTCTCCGCTCTGTCGCTCATGAACAGCGCGAGTTGTTCATGATCTATAACGCGACACGCTGGCAGCGATTTCGATATCTGACACTACCGAATTCAGGCAGTTTCGTGGTTGCGGGTCTAAATGTGGGCGTCACGCTCAGTGTCATCGGCGCAGTGGTCGCCGAATTTGTTGGGGCGCAAGAAGGTCTTGGCTCGCTTATCGTCCGCGCAGGATTTGCCATGGACACTGCAGGCGTCTTCGCGGCGGTCCTATGCCTTACGGTCATCGCGGCAATCCTCAGCGCCACCGTGCAGGTATTGGGTCGGAAAATCGTCTTCTGGGCGAACGACCAGCGCCACTGATCTACCTCATCTTCAAAACCAATCAGGGGAACGACAATGGACGTTAAACGCCGTCTAGCAGGACTTTTTGTATCAACAGCTGTCCTTTTCACAGTTGGCAGCGGAACTGGCAGTGCTGAAGAGCAGCGCAAAGTGCCTTTCGTCATCGGCAATCCGCTGATGATCCAGGCGGTCTACGAACTGTATGTGCCGCTTGCCATGGGCTGGTGGCGCGATGCCGGCTACGACATCCAGGTGCAGTATATGCCCGGTTCGAGCGCAGCGGTCCAAGGCATCATTGGTAAAAGTGCCAGTGTCGGAATGATGAACACGACACCTTGGATGGTCGCCGACACAAAAGAGTTTTCCGACATACGCATGGCGGCCGTGATGACGAACAGTCTCTGGCGGGTCATCACCGAAACGTCGAGCGACATTACGAAGCCCCAGGACCTGAAGGGAAAGAAAGTCGGCCTCGCGGTCGGCGGGTCGGGTGGCTCCATGTATCTCGATTCACTGCTCGCCAATAACGGAATGGATCCCAATCGCGATGTTCAGAAGATCGTCATCGGTATGGGAGCACAGGCCCAGGAGATGCTGCGATCCGGCAGAGTTGACGCAAGTCTCGCCTTCACGCCGGAAATCGCCACTTACCAGGCGCTTGGCGGTAAAGTAAACTTTATCTACGACGACGCATGGTTGCGCTTTCCGGACTATGGCTTTGTCGCGACAGAGGGCGCCCTCAAGACTGACACGAAAATGGTCGAGACGCTCGCGCGCGGCGTGGCAATGGCGCAGGTTTTTGCCGAGGCCAACCCCGAGTGCGTCGCGAAAATATACCGTAAGAACTGGGCCCCTGACCGAAGCACGACCCTTGCGCAGGACACCTTGATCCTCAAGAGCATGCTTGAAGAGCGACGTCTGCCTTTCGAGGCCGCAGGCGGGAAACTGCACGGAAAACCAGCCGTGGCGGGACTTGGGGAGCTTCAGGAATTTCTTCACAAGAACGGTCTGATCGAGACACCCGTCGATCCGGCGCGGTTCGTCGCGGATGATCCTGAGTTCTACAGTCGCATCAATGACTTTTCCAAAGATGACGTCGTCGCCCAGGCGACGAAGTGTGAAGGCTACTGATAAATTTGTAACGAGGAGCATATTCGATGATCGAGATCGACCATATTTGCCTGGGTGCGCGAAACTTCTGGGAGTCGACCCACCGCCTGACTCAGGAAACCGGATTGGGCAATGCCGAGGGGGGATGGTTTCCCGAGTACCGACTTGCCAACCGGATCATACCGACGGGCGACGATACTTACATTGAGGTGGAAGGTGTGATTGATGCTCACGCGGTCGAGGCGGGGCACCCAGTTGCAACATTTTTTCACGAGGCGACGCGGGACGGCGATTGCTTTATCGGATGGTGCGCCCGTGTCGATTCTCGGACGGAACTGGATGCGATCGCGCGGCGTCTTGGAAGCGACGTTTTCGAAGGCACCATGCGCATGCGGGCGGACGGGTCGATGGGGTACTCGGCTCGCACGCCTGACACGTCCCGCGCCTGGAAAGCGGGATTGCCGAATTTCTTCTATATCGAAGACAGATCAGAGCACGCAGGTCGGCTTCAGGCCAAACATGGGACCACGACCGCTCGCGGCATCGCATGGATGGAACTTGGGGGCAGCGCTGAGGAAATGAGCGACTATCTTGACATAGACGCTACAAGCCTTGGCCTACGCTTCAATGGTGGTAAGCCGGGACTACATGCGATGGGCATTCGCACCGACAATGGTGAGGCCGTCATTCGCCGGCGCGTGATGCCGGGAACAACAGGAAAACTTTAATTAGGAGGAGCCGTCCGGTTTTAGATTACGCCGCCGCCGGTTATGATGCGGCGGCTTTTCCGTTTGTGCCATAGCGTGCGAGGAACGTGGCAACTGCTTCCTCAACGACTTGATGACGCCGGGCCTTCGAGGGTGCGCCACCGACACCAATCACGCGATACCAAAGCAGCGGCTCATTGACGAGCCCAACGAACTGCCGGGCCGCAAGATCGGGATCTTCCACCTTGATGAGGCCTCGGTCTTTCAGCGCGCTGATATAGTCGATCAAGGCCCGAAGTGCCGGCATTTTTCCAAGCCGTACGAAATTCTCGGCGAGATCCGGGAAGCGATTGCTCTCGCTGATGACCATGCGAACAAACGCGACGGCCTGATCCGGCGCCCAGAAATCCGCGATAAGCAATCCCACTTTCCTGAGCCCAAGACCTGGATCTTGGAGGGCGGCTTCATCGGCCATAATGCCGACAACCGGCATATCCTTCCATACGCGCTCCACGGCGGCGTTAAAGAGCGCGTCTTTGCTTTCGAACTGATTGTAGACCGTGCGTCGTGCCGCGCCTGATTCTTGCGCCACAAGGTCCATGCTGGCTCCCTCATAGCCGTGAGCAAGAAAAACGCGCGTCGCCGCATCCAGGATCGCCTCCCGTTTGGAAAGTCCCTGATCTCTTGAGTTTTTTGGAGGGGCGCCAGGTGCAGACAAGACGACAGAGCTTTTCATCAGTTGGCCTAATCCTATACAGGGCAGGGTTGCAGTTTGTAAAATCATGTAGTCCTTTGCACTGCCGAGTGCAAGTTGTGTCGCTTGGCTAATGGCTGAAATCTAGAAACGAGAACCGAGTCTGGCCTGACCGCATGGTGACGCATCAGCTCATTTCATTTCAACCTTGCTGAACTAGGTCTGGTTCATGGCAAATAGCCAACCCCAAAGCTAGGTTTCACTTAGGCATTGCATCAATGTCATTTGGCACCGATTCCGGACAGATCGACACGAATACCCGCCTTGTTGGGATCGTCACTACGGGCCTCATCCTCGGAAGGCTCGCTCGCATCCGACCCGGCAGAATCTGCTGACTTCTTGATAGCGTCGCTCGTGGGCTCGTCCCTACCAGGTTCAGGGGCTTTCACCTCACCAGGGTCCGGCGCGCGGAATACGGCCATCCCCTCGAAATACCCCGTCTGCCAGGCGATGATCGCGTCGTCGAGCACTTGCGGAAGAACCTCTTTCTCACTGGGACTACCGTACCATTTCATGACTATCCGATAGACTTTGGCGAAGAGCGCGGTGCCCATGCGGATATTTTCACAAGGATCGACAAGGTCAGGTCTCAGCGCTCCGGCCTCCAGGATGCCGAGACCGGCTGGATATTGCGTGATGCCGACCCGAATGACGTTGCGCCCAATATGCTGGCGGACCAGTTCCATCGCCTCGTCCGGCGTTCCCGGCTTCGGCACCAGCACCACGCGGTTTCCGGATCGGACCGTGATCGCGAGCGGATCCTGCGACCCCGCCCGCTCAATGAACTGTTCGACAATCGCGGGTTTCAGGCCGGGATCGGCGCATTGTTTGATGAGGGCGGCATCGACCATCTGATTGTCTCCGTTATGTGTTGAAGGCCATGACGACGGGCAAGTCGAAGAGCTTAGCCCATGCGGCAACGCTCGCCTTCTGGATCGCGATGATCGAGGTGCCCCTGGTCCACCAGCCATTGCCGGTAGCGACGATGACGGCGGGTGAATGCAGCATCGATTGCAGCACCGGCCAGAGGATGAGTTGCTCATAGCAGATGAGCGGCGCGATCCTCGTTGCTCCAACCTCCGCGACCGGGTTCGCGAACAGGTGCGCCTGGGCGCCGCCGCCCTGCCCTGTCCAACGCAACCATGGCTGCCACATGGAAACCGGAACCGGCATGCGCTCCTTGTAGAGGATGCCAGCGGCGCCGGAACCAACCGCCACCATGACATTGTCGTAGCCTTGCGCATCGATGACGGCGGCGCCGGCGACGACCGTGACGTCGAGCCCGTTCAACCCCTCCCGCCAAAGGCGAGCGACCGTCGGCGTCCAGAAGCCGAGCGCGCTCTCCGGAAAGACGACAACGTGCGCGCCCTTACTTGCGGATATGCGCGCTGTGGCGATCAGGCCACGGTGATGCTCGAGCGACCCGTCCCGGCCAAGGCTTCGTCCCAATTCAAGGTCGACGCCCATCCATCCTTCCGGTAGCTTCGGCTCTGTCCACATTGCGGCGGACCAGAGCCAGAAGCCAGCGAGGCCAAGGACAGCTGCCGGCCGATATCTCATCACCATGACGAGCAGGCCGGCTGCAGTTGCGAGCAATCCCCACCATCCCCACCCGGGAAACAGTACCCCGGCTGCGGTCAGCGGATTCGCCCATCCAGTGATGCCGAAGGGCGGCAGCCCCGTCAGCACCGCCGCCGCCAGATAACGCACTGCCCTCGCCCTTCCCGGATGCCTTGTCCAGAGCGCCGCATGCACGGCGACGAAGGAGAGTGAGGCCGCTAGCCAAAGCAGAAGGCCGGG
>NZ_JCAKKP010000035.1:0-18477 GCF_059509755.1 Aquamicrobium sp. YD-1-mutant5 | reverse complement strand
ATGGCAAAAGGTAAATTCGAGCGCAATAAGCCTCATGTGAACATTGGCACGATTGGTCACGTTGACCATGGCAAGACGTCGACGACGGCTGCGATCACGAAGTATTTCGGTGATTTCAAGGCTTATGACCAGATTGACAACGCTCCTGAGGAGAAGGCGCGCGGCATCACGATTGCGACGTCGCACGTTGAGTACGAGACGGATGCGCGTCACTACGCCCACGTCGACTGCCCCGGCCACGCCGACTATGTGAAGAACATGATCACGGGTGCTGCGCAGATGGACGGCGCGATCCTGGTTGTTTCGGCTGCTGACGGCCCGATGCCGCAGACGCGCGAGCACATCCTGCTTGCCCGTCAGGTTGGCGTTCCGGCGATCGTGGTGTTCCTGAACAAGGTGGACCAGGTTGACGATCCGGAGCTTCTGGAGCTGGTTGAGCTGGAAGTCCGCGAGCTTCTGTCGGCTTACGAGTTCCCGGGCGACGACATTCCGATCGTTCCGGGCTCGGCGCTTGCTGCCCTTGAGGACTCGAACAAGGAGATCGGCGAGGACGCGATCCGCAAGCTGATGGCTGCGGTTGACGAATACATCCCGACGCCTGAGCGTCCGGTTGACCAGCCGTTCCTGATGCCGATCGAAGACGTGTTCTCGATCTCGGGTCGTGGCACGGTGGTGACCGGTCGCGTCGAGCGCGGCATCGTCAAGGTTGGCGAGGAACTCGAGATCGTGGGCATCCGTCCGACGACGAAGACGACCTGCACGGGCGTCGAGATGTTCCGCAAGCTGCTCGACCAGGGCCAGGCCGGCGACAACATCGGTGCGCTGCTGCGCGGTGTCGACCGTGAAGGCGTGGAGCGTGGTCAGGTTCTGGCGAAGCCCGGTTCGGTGAAGCCGCACAAGAAGTTCAAGGCCGAGGCCTACATTCTGACGAAGGAAGAGGGTGGCCGTCATACGCCGTTCTTCACGAACTACCGTCCGCAGTTCTACTTCCGCACGACGGACGTGACGGGCATCGTGACGCTTCCCGAGGGCACCGAGATGGTGATGCCGGGCGACAACATCACGGTTGATGTTGAGCTGATCGTGCCGATCGCGATGGAAGAGCGCCTGCGCTTCGCCATCCGTGAAGGCGGCCGCACCGTCGGCGCCGGCATCGTCGCCGCAATCGTCGAATAAGCTGACGCTTTCTGTCAGCAGGAACATGGGAAAGGGCGGCCTTCGGGTCGCCCTTTTTCTTTATCGCGGTATTGTTGCTTGTCTGCACGGGCTGCCCTGCTGACCACTGTGTCGGCTGGCGGCGTGCAGGATCGCTCCGGAGGTTGTGCAGGCTGGGAGGTTGTACGATGAGGATTGTGGAAGGTGGATGCCTGTGCGGCAAGGTGCGCTTCCGCGCTCGCGGCAAGCCGCTGCGGGTCGGCATTTGCCATTGCATGGATTGCCGCAGGCACCATGGCGCGCTTTTCCATGCGTCGGCCATCTATCCGGCCTCTGATTTCAGCTTCGCGGGAGAAGCCGGGTCGTACAAGGGTCGGCATTTTTGCCCGGCCTGCGGCTCATCGGTGTTTGGCCGAACCGGCGAAGAAGTCGAAATCAATCTCGGTGCGCTGGACGAACCGAATCTGTTCAGACCCACTTATGAACTGTGGTGCATTCGTCGCGAGTCGTGGCTTCCACCGTTTCCCGATACTGAAATTTTTCCGCGGGATCGCGCCGTTGCCGATCAGTCGTAAAGTGCGGTCCGAAAAGACTGGCTTTCGCGGCCTTCGCCTGTCTTTTCCCCGTTGCGTGCGATGATGCGCTTTCTCTCTTTACAGATGCGGCTCTACTGACTAGGAAGCGGCTGCTGCATCGATATGCGGCCGACCTAGGGGTATAGCTCAGTTGGTAGAGCGGCGGTCTCCAAAACCGCAGGTCGCGGGTTCGAGCCCTGCTGCCCCTGCCATTTTCCTGCCGGACAGCTTCCGTTTCGGCGATCTCTTGCTTTACAATGCGATTTGCGCCATAAGACGGCGTGGCCGGGACGGGACGACTGGATGGTTCCGAGGCGGCATATGATCGTAAAGCGGATGCTTGCCACTTGCGCGTGTCGAGAATCGGTTTTATGTAGGCACCAACAGACACGCGACGCGTGGAGCTGGTAATCCAGCTTTGCGCGTCTGATTTGCATGAACGAAATTACTTGCTGATTCGCTGCGGTAGCCAAGTTCATGTCTCACGTCCCGCCCGGCGGGATCATCCAGAGGGTCCGGCCCACGGGTCCTGAAAGCAGAGCGGCACATGGCGTCGAAGACAACCAATCCTTTCGTCTTCCTTCAGCAGGTTCGGTCCGAGGCTGCCAAGGTCACCTGGCCTTCGCGGCGCGAGACGATGATCTCCACGGTGATGGTTTTGATCTTTTCGCTGCTGGCAATGCTCTTCTTCTTTGCTGCCGATCAGCTCATGGGTTTTGCCGTCGAATTGATTCTCGGCATCGGGCGCTAAGTTCGGCGATTACGGAGAAGTCTTTATATGACCGCGCGCTGGTACATCGTTCACGCCTATTCCAACTTCGAGAAGAAGGTGGCGGATGACATTGAGAACAAGGCCCGTCAGAAGGGGCTGAGCGACAGGATCGAGCAGATCGTCGTACCCACCGAAAAGGTGGTCGAGGTTCGCCGTGGCAAGAAGGTCGATGCGGAGCGCAAGTTCTTCCCCGGCTACGTGCTGATGAAGGCTGACCTGAATGATGCCGTGATCTCGCTGGTCAAGAACACGCCGCGCGTGACCGGCTTCCTCGGTGAGGACAAGCACACCGCCAAGCCGATGTACATCACCGACAAGGAGGCCGAGCGCATCCTGCATCAGGTGCAGGAAGGCGTGGAGCGGCCGAAGCCTTCGGTGACCTTCGAGGTCGGCGAGGCGATCCGCGTTTCCGATGGTCCCTTCGCTTCCTTCAACGGCTTCGTTCAGGAAGTGGACGAGGAACGGGCGCGTCTCAAGGTCGAGGTTTCCATTTTCGGGCGCGCCGTGCCTGTGGATCTGGAATTCGGACAGGTCGAAAAGGGCTGATCCGAAGCGGCGCTGTCCCTGTGATGGTGCCGAAGGGCGGCGCAGTCTCTGCGTCGCTTGAATGGTGGGAGGCGAGGGCGGCTTAGCCGGTTGCCGGAACCGCACCACCGGACTGCAACCGCCGGCTTTCCCGATTTCGGGGCTGGCATGAAACAAGGCAGATAAGAGATGGCTAAGAAAATTGCAGGCCAGCTCAAGCTTCAGGTTCCCGCGGGGTCGGCTACGCCGTCGCCTCCGATCGGTCCTGCGCTTGGTCAGCGTGGCATCAACATCATGGAATTCTGTAAGGCGTTCAACGCCCAGAGCCAGGAGATGGAGAAGGGTTCGCCCATCCCCGTCGTGATCACCTATTATCAGGACAAGTCGTTCACCTTCGTCATGAAGACGCCGCCGGTGACCTACTTCCTGAAGAAGGCTGTCAACCTGAAGTCGGGTTCCAAGGAGCCGGGCAAGACGAAGGCTGGCCAGATCAGCCGCGACAAGGTGCGCGAGATCGCCGAAGCCAAGATGAAGGACCTCAACGCAAACGACGTGGAAGCGGCGATGCGTATGGTCGAAGGTTCTGCCCGCTCGATGGGCCTGGAAGTGGTGGGCTGATCAGATGGCAAAGATTTCCAAGCGCATAGCCAAGGTTCGTGAAGGCCTTGATCCCGATAAGGTCTACGGCCTCGAAGACGCGATCAAGCTTCTGAAGGACCGCTCCTCCGTCAAGTTTGACGAGACCATCGAAATCTCGATGAACCTCGGCGTCGATCCCCGTCACGCCGACCAGATGGTCCGCGGCGTGGTCAACCTGCCGAACGGCACCGGCCGTGACGTTCGCGTCGCTGTGTTCGCCCGTGGCGACAAGGCTGACGAGGCCAAGGCAGCCGGTGCGGACATCGTCGGTGCCGAGGAACTGGTCGAGATCGTCCAGAAGGGCGAGATTAACTTCGACCGCTGCATCGCCACGCCGGACATGATGCCGCTCGTCGGTCGTCTGGGCAAGGTGCTCGGGCCCCGCGGCATGATGCCGAACCCGAAGGTCGGCACCGTGACCACCGATGTGGCTGGCGCGGTCAAGGCTTCCAAGGGCGGTGCCGTCGAGTTCCGCGTCGAGAAGGCCGGTATCGTCCACGGCGGCGTTGGCAAGGTCTCCTTCGAGGTCAAGGCTCTGGAAGAGAACGTTCGTGCTTTCGCCGATGCTGTCAACAAGGCCAAGCCGACGGGCGCCAAGGGCATTTACGTCAAGCGCGTGGCTCTGTCCTCGACCATGGGCCCCGGCCTTAAGCTGGATGTGGCTTCTCTCGCCATTTCCTGATGCGATTTCCGAGGGCTGGCGCGTAAGCGCCGGTCCTTTCTGAAATTCCGGCTCCCGCTCATACGGGGTCCGGAAACCGGGATGAAAGTCCCGGAATCCTGTCCGAGATTGCAGGCGGACCTCTTTCGGGAGGGCCTTAATCCATATGGGTCTGCATGAGACGGGTGAAGACCGGACAGAGGAGGGTATCCCTCCGAAGAAAGGTTCGAACCGTGTGTGCCTTTTGTCTGTATGCCCTCGGGCATGGCGGAAAGGGGACAGGATCCTCGAGCGCTGATCGTGAAAGCTCTTTCCAGGGCTGTAGCGACCGGCAAAAGGCAACCCGACGCCCGCTTCGCAAATGTTGCGGGGGTCAACTGGAGATAGGCAGTGGATAGAGCGGAAAAACGCGAACTCGTCTCGAGTCTGAACGACGCCTTCAAGGGCGCCGGATCAGTCGTCGTGGCCCACTATGCCGGTATCACCGTTGCGCAGATGAACGATCTTCGTGTGAAGATGGGCGCAGCCGGTGGAACTGTCAAAGTCGCGAAGAACCGCCTCGCCAAAATCGCTCTTCAGGGCACGGAATCCGAAGGCATCATCGATCTGTTCAAGGGACAGACGCTGATCGCTTATTCGGACGATCCGGTTGCGGCTCCGAAGGTCGCGTCCGATTTCGCCAAGGGCAATGACAAGCTTGTCATTCTCGGCGGCGCAATGGGCTCGACCACGCTCGATGCCGATGGTGTGAAGGCTCTTGCCTCGCTGCCGTCGCTCGACGAGCTGCGTGCACGTCTGGTGGGTATGATTTCCACCCCGGCAACCCGGATCGCACAGGTCGTCAACGCACCGGCAGGCAATGTCGCGCGCGTTATCGGCGCTTATGCCCGGAAGGACGAGGCGGCGTGAGGCTGTTCCTCACCCCAAAACATCAACACGTTCGAATCTTATTGAAGGAAAAACAAAATGGCTGATCTCGCCAAGATCGTTGAAGACCTGTCGGCCCTGACCGTTCTCGAAGCGGCTGAGCTGTCGAAGCTGCTGGAAGAGAAGTGGGGCGTTTCCGCTGCTGCTCCGGTCGCCGTTGCTGCTGCTCCGGGCGCCGCTGCTGCTGCCCCGGTTGAAGAGAAGACCGAGTTCGACGTCATTCTCGCTGACGCCGGCGCCAAGAAGATCGAGGTCATCAAGGAAGTCCGCGCCATCACCGGCCTGGGCCTCAAGGAAGCCAAGGATCTGGTTGAAGCTGCTCCGAAGCCCGTCAAGGAAGGCGCCAACAAGGCCGACGCCGACAAGATCAAGGCTCAGCTCGAAGCAGCTGGCGCCAAGGTCGAGCTCAAGTAAGCGTTTGGGTTCCGGCGGACGGCTTTCGGGCCGTCCGCCACCTCCGCTTCCGGAGGTGGCCCGGCGAATGTGTTTGAGAACCTCTTTCCTGAGGGCCAAAAACGGGCTTTCAGGAAACAGGTTTTCACCTGTTTTGGACAAGGTCGCTATCGTGCGGCCTGGAAGCAAGGCGGATCGCGGCGTGATCCGCCCCGAGATGCGAGCTAAGGAGCTATAATGGCCCAGACCCAGACTTTTAACGGCCGCAGGCGCGTCAGGAAGTTCTTCGGGAAGATACCCGAAGTCGCGGAAATGCCGAACCTCATCGAGGTTCAGAAGGCGTCTTACGACCAGTTCCTGATGGTCGAGGAGCCCGAAGGCGGCCGCCCGGACGAGGGACTGCAGGCGGTTTTCAAGTCGGTCTTCCCGATCTCCGATTTTTCCGGCGCTTCGATGCTCGAATTCGTCAAGTACGAGTTCGAAGCCCCGAAATTCGACGTTGACGAGTGCCGTCAGCGCGACCTGACCTATGCCGCACCCCTCAAGGTGACGCTGCGCCTGATCGTGTTCGATGTCGACGAGGACACCGGCGCCAAGTCGATCAAGGACATCAAGGAGCAGGACGTCTACATGGGCGACATGCCGCTCATGACGTCCAACGGCACCTTCATCGTCAACGGCACCGAGCGCGTCATCGTTTCGCAGATGCACCGTTCGCCGGGTGTCTTCTTCGACCATGACAAGGGCAAGTCGCATTCGAGCGGCAAACTGCTGTTCGCCGCGCGCGTCATTCCCTATCGTGGCTCGTGGCTCGACATCGAGTTCGATTCCAAGGACGTCGTTCACGCCCGTATCGACCGCCGCCGCAAGATTCCGGCGACCTCTCTGCTGATGGCGCTCGGCATGGATGGCGAAGACATCCTGTCGACATTCTATAACAAGATCACCTACAAGCGTGCGGGCGATCACTGGCGCATCCCTTACAATCAGGATCGCTTCAAGGGTCTCAAGGCCGTGAACGATCTGGTCGACGCCGATACCGGCGAAGTCGTGGTCGAGGCTGGCAAGAAGATCACCGCCCGTCAGGCACGGCAGCTTGCCGAAAAGGGCCTCAAGGCCATCAAGGCCACCGATGAGGACCTGATCGGCCAGTATCTCGCCGAGGATATCGTCAACTACCAGACCGGCGAGATCTATCTCGAAGCCGGTGACGAGATCGACGAGAAGACGCTGAAGGTTCTGCTCGGCACGGGCGAGGAAGAAATCCAGATCCTGGACATCGACCACGTCAATGTCGGCGCCTATATCCGCAACACGCTGGCCGTGGACAAGAACGAGGGCCGTCAGGACGCCTTGTTCGACATCTACCGCGTCATGCGCCCGGGCGAGCCGCCGACGCTTGAGACGGCCGAGGCGATGTTCAATTCGCTGTTCTTCGATGCAGAGCGCTACGACCTGTCGGCCGTCGGCCGCGTCAAGATGAACATGCGTCTGGAACTGGACTGCCCGGACACCGTGCGCGTGCTTCGCAAGGAAGATATTCTTGCCGTGGTCAAGACGCTGGTCGACCTGCGCGACGGCAAGGGTGAGATCGATGACATCGACAATCTCGGCAACCGCCGCGTGCGTTCGGTGGGCGAGCTCATGGAAAACCAGTATCGTCTGGGCCTCCTGCGCATGGAGCGCGCCATCAAGGAGCGCATGTCGTCGATCGAGATCGACACCGTCATGCCGCAGGACCTGATCAACGCCAAGCCGGCCGCAGCTGCCGTGCGCGAGTTCTTCGGTTCCTCGCAGCTCTCGCAGTTCATGGACCAGACCAACCCGCTGTCGGAAATCACCCACAAGCGTCGTCTCTCGGCCCTCGGGCCGGGTGGTCTGACCCGCGAGCGCGCCGGCTTCGAGGTGCGCGACGTGCACCCGACGCATTACGGCCGCATCTGCCCGATCGAGACGCCGGAAGGCCCGAACATCGGTCTGATCAACTCACTAGCCACCTTTGCGCGCGTCAACAAATACGGCTTCATCGAAAGCCCGTATCGCAAGATCGTCGACGGCAAGCTCACCAACGACGTCGTCTATCTGTCGGCGATGGAAGAGGCCAAGCACTATGTGGCGCAGGCCAACGCCGAACTGGACGCCAACGGTCAGTTCGTGGACGAGTTCGTCATCTGCCGTAACGCCGGCGAAGTGATGATGGCGCCGCGCGAGATGGTCGACCTTATGGACGTCTCGCCCAAGCAGATGGTGTCGGTTGCCGCAGCGCTGATCCCGTTCCTTGAAAACGACGACGCCAACCGCGCTCTGATGGGCTCGAACATGCAGCGTCAGGCCGTGCCGCTGGTGCGCGCCGAGGCTCCGTTCGTCGGCACCGGCATGGAGCCGATCGTGGCGCGTGACTCCGGCGCTGCCATCGGCGCACGCCGCGGCGGCATCGTCGATCAGGTGGACGCAACCCGTATCGTTGTGCGCGCCACGGAACATCTCGATCCCGGCAAGTCGGGCGTCGACATCTACCGCCTGATGAAGTTCCAGCGCTCGAACCAGTCGACCTGCATCAACCAGCGTCCGCTGGTGAAGGTTGGCGACCACGTCAACAAGGGCGATATCATCGCTGACGGTCCGTCGACCGATCTGGGCGATCTGGCGCTCGGCCGCAACGTGCTTGTCGCGTTCATGCCGTGGAACGGTTACAACTACGAGGACTCCATCCTGCTCTCCGAGCGGATCGTGGCCGACGACATCTTCACCTCGATTCACATCGAGGAGTTCGAGGTCATGGCGCGCGACACCAAGCTCGGGCCTGAGGAAATCACGCGCGACATTCCGAACGTTTCGGAAGAAGCGCTGAAGAACCTCGACGAGGCCGGCATCGTCTATATCGGTGCGGAAGTGCAGCCGGGTGACATTCTCGTCGGCAAGATCACGCCGAAGGGCGAAAGCCCGATGACGCCGGAAGAGAAGCTTCTGCGCGCCATCTTCGGTGAGAAGGCCTCCGACGTGCGCGACACCTCCATGCGCATGCCTCCGGGCACCTTCGGCACCGTCGTCGAAGTGCGCGTCTTCAATCGCCACGGTGTGGAGAAGGACGAGCGCGCCATGGCGATCGAGCGCGAGGAGATCGAACGTCTCGCCAAGGACCGTGACGACGAGCAGGCGATCCTGGATCGCAACGTCTATGCGCGTCTGGCCGACGTTCTGATCGGCAAGGAAGCCATTGCCGGGCCGAAGGGCTTCAAGAAGGGTTCCACGCTGGCACGCGAGACGCTGGACGATTACCCGCGCTCGCAGTGGTGGCAGTTCGCCGTCGAGGACGAAAAGCTGCAGAGCGAGCTGGAAGCCCTGCGCGGCCAGTACGACGACTCCAAGAAGGCGCTGGAGCAGCGCTTCATGGACAAGGTCGAGAAGGTGCAGCGCGGCGACGAGATGCCTCCGGGCGTCATGAAGATGGTCAAGGTCTTCGTGGCTGTGAAGCGCAAGATGCAGCCGGGCGACAAGATGGCCGGACGTCACGGCAACAAGGGTGTCGTGTCGCGCATCGTCGCGGTCGAAGACATGCCGTTCCTCGAAGATGGTACGCATGCCGACATCGTGCTCAATCCGCTCGGCGTGCCTTCGCGCATGAACGTTGGCCAGATTCTCGAAACGCACCTTGGCTGGGCTTGCGCCGGCATGGGCAGGAAGATCGGCGAGCTGATCGATGCCTACAAGGCCAGCGGCGACATCAAGCCCCTGCGCGAGACGGTCGAGGCGGTCATCCCGGCCAATGACCGCAACGAGCCGGTGCGCGAGTATGACGATGAGTCTGTCGTGCGTCTGGGCGAGCAGATGCGCCGCGGCGTCTCGATCGCAACGCCGGTGTTCGACGGTGCGAACGAAGCCGATATCGACCACATGCTGACCCAGGCCGGCCTGCACACCTCCGGTCAGTCGCAGCTCTATGACGGACGTACCGGCGAGCCGTTCGACCGCAAGGTGACCATGGGCTACATCTACATGCTCAAGCTTCACCATCTGGTCGACGACAAGATCCACGCCCGTTCGATCGGCCCGTACTCGCTCGTTACCCAGCAGCCGCTGGGCGGTAAGGCGCAGTTCGGCGGTCAGCGCTTCGGCGAGATGGAGGTCTGGGCGCTCGAAGCCTACGGCGCCGCCTACACGCTGCAGGAAATGCTGACGGTGAAGTCGGACGACGTGGCCGGCCGTACCAAGGTCTACGAGGCGATCGTGCGTGGCGACGACACCTTCGAGGCCGGCATTCCCGAGAGCTTCAACGTTCTCGTCAAGGAAATGCGGTCGCTGGGTCTCAATGTCGAGCTTGAGAATACCAAGCAGGACAATGCCCCGACGCAGATGCCTGACGCTGCGGAGTAAAAGCCTGACGCGGCCGCGCCGGAGCGCGGCCGCCGGCTGGCCTGAACGGCCACGTGAAATTTTCCGGCTGAGGCCGGTTCTCGCGGGTTTTCCCCGCACGAAAACGAAATTGGGGTATTCGAGGACCCCGCAAAGGAGAATGGCATGAACCAAGAGGTCATGAATCTCTTCAACCCGCAGGCCCCTGCGCAGGTGTTCGATTCCATCCGGATCTCGCTCGCTAGCCCGGAGAAGATCCTGTCGTGGTCCTTCGGTGAGATCAAGAAGCCGGAGACGATCAACTACCGTACGTTCAAGCCCGAGCGTGATGGCCTGTTCTGCGCGCGCATCTTTGGCCCGATCAAGGACTATGAGTGCCTGTGCGGCAAGTACAAGCGCATGAAGTACAAGGGCGTCATCTGCGAGAAGTGCGGCGTCGAAGTCACGCTGTCGCGCGTTCGCCGCGAGCGCATGGGCCATATAGAGCTGGCCGCTCCGGTCGCGCACATCTGGTTCCTCAAGTCGCTGCCGAGCCGTATCGGCACGCTGCTCGACATGACGCTCAAGGATATCGAGCGCGTTCTCTATTTCGAGAACTACATCGTCACCGAGCCGGGCCTGACCGCGCTGAAGGAAAACCAGCTTCTCTCCGAAGAAGAGTACATGCTGGCCGTCGACGAGTATGGCGAGGACAGCTTCACCGCCATGATCGGCGCGGAAGCCATCCATGAGCTTCTGTCGTCCATGGACCTGGAGAAGATCGCTGGCGACCTGCGCTCGGATCTCGCGTCCACGACCTCGGAGCTGAAGCAGAAGAAGCTGCTCAAGCGCCTCAAGGTGGTCGAGAACTTCATGGAATCCGGCAACCGCCCGGAATGGATGATCATGAAGGTCGTGCCGGTAATCCCGCCGGACCTGCGTCCGCTGGTTCCTCTGGACGGCGGCCGCTTCGCGACCTCCGACCTGAACGACCTCTATCGTCGCGTCATCAACCGTAACAACCGCCTGAAGCGCCTGATCGAGCTTCGTGCGCCCGGCATCATCGTGCGCAACGAAAAGCGCATGCTGCAGGAAGCCGTCGACGCCCTGTTCGACAACGGGCGTCGAGGCCGCGTCATCACCGGCGCCAACAAGCGTCCGCTGAAGTCGCTGTCCGACATGCTCAAGGGCAAGCAGGGCCGCTTCCGTCAGAACCTGCTCGGCAAGCGCGTCGACTACTCCGGCCGTTCGGTCATCGTGACCGGCCCCGAGCTGAAACTGCATCAGTGCGGCCTGCCGAAGAAGATGGCTCTGGAACTGTTCAAGCCGTTCATCTATGCGCGCCTCGATGCCAAGGGTTTCTCCTCGACCGTGAAGCAGGCGAAGAAGCTGGTCGAGAAGGAGCGTCCGGAGGTCTGGGATATCCTTGATGAGGTTATCCGCGAACACCCGGTGCTTCTGAACCGTGCTCCGACGCTGCACCGCCTCGGCATTCAGGCGTTCGAGCCGACGCTGATCGAAGGCAAGGCGATCCAGCTTCACCCGCTGGTCTGTACCGCGTTCAACGCCGACTTCGACGGCGACCAGATGGCCGTGCACGTTCCGCTGTCGCTGGAAGCGCAGCTTGAGGCCCGCGTGCTGATGATGTCCACGAACAACATCCTGCATCCGGCTTCCGGTGCGCCGATCATCGTGCCGTCGCAGGACATGGTTCTCGGCCTCTACTACCTGTCGATCATGAACCAGAACGAGCCGGGCGAGGGCATGGCGTTCGCCGATATGGGCGAGATGCAGCATGCGCTCGAAACCCGGGCCGTGACCCTTCATGCCAAGATCAAGGGCCGCTTCCGCACCGTGGATGCGGAAGGCAAGGAAGTTTCGAAGATCTACGAAACCACTCCCGGCCGCATGATCATCGGCGAGCTTCTGCCGAAGAACGTCAACGTGCCGTTCGAGACCGCCAATCAGGAGATGACCAAGAAGAACATCTCCAAGATGATCGATACCGTCTACCGCCATTGCGGTCAGAAGGAGACGGTCATTTTCTGCGACCGCATCATGCAGCTCGGTTTCAGCCATGCATGCCGCGCCGGCATTTCGTTCGGCAAGGACGACATGGTCATCCCCGATACCAAGGCCAAGCTGGTGTCCGACACCGAAGCGCTCGCCAAGGAATATGAACAGCAGTACAATGACGGCCTGATCACTCAGGGCGAGAAGTACAACAAGGTGGTCGACGCCTGGGCCAAGTGCTCGGAAAAGGTTGCCGAGGAAATGATGGGCCGCATCAAGGCGGTCGAGTTCGACGACAATGGTCGCCAGAAGCCGATGAACTCGATCTACATGATGTCGCACTCCGGCGCCCGTGGCTCGCCCACGCAGATGCGTCAGCTTGCCGGCATGCGCGGCCTGATGGCGAAGCCGTCGGGCGAAATCATCGAGACCCCGATCATCTCCAACTTCAAGGAAGGTCTCACCGTTCTTGAGTACTTCAACTCGACGCACGGCGCTCGTAAGGGGCTCGCCGACACGGCTCTGAAGACGGCGAACTCGGGTTACCTGACCCGTCGTCTTGTCGACGTGGCGCAGGACTGCATCGTTAACTCCATCGACTGCGGCACCGACAAGGGCCTCACCATGCAGCCGATCGTCGATGCTGGCCAGGTGGTCGCCTCGATCGGTCAGCGCGTGCTTGGTCGCACCGCGCTGGATGACATCCTGCATCCGGTTTCCGGCGAGGTGCTGGTGAAGGCCGGCACGCTCATGGACGAGCGCGATGTCGAGCTTATCGAGAAGGCCGGCGTGCAGTCCGTCCGCATCCGCTCGGCGCTCACCTGTGAAGTGCGCACCGGCGTCTGCGCGGTCTGCTACGGCCGTGACCTTGCCCGTGGTACGCCGGTCAACATCGGCGAGGCTGTCGGCGTCATTGCCGCTCAGTCGATCGGCGAGCCGGGTACGCAACTCACCATGCGTACCTTCCACATGGGCGGTACGGCGCAGGTGGTGGACAGCTCGTTCCTCGAAGCCTCTTACGAAGGCACCGTCGCGATCCGCAACCGCAATGTGGTGCGCAACTCCGACGGTCACCTCGTGGTGATGGGCCGCAACATGGCGATCCTGATCCTCGACGAGGCTGGCAAGGAACGCGCCACGCACCGCGTGACCTACGGTTCGCGTATCTTCGTCGATGACGGCGATACGGTGAAGCGTGGCCAGCGTGTGGCCGAGTGGGATCCCTACACCCGTCCGGTTCTCACCGAGGTCGAGGGTCGCGTCGAGTTCGAGGATCTGGTCGACGGTATTTCGGTCAGGGAAACCGCCGACGAGTCGACTGGCATCACCAAGCGCGAGGTCATCGACTGGCGTTCGACGCCGCGTGGTACGGACCTCAAGCCGGCGATCGTCATTCAGGACTCCAAGGGCAAGGTCGCCAAGCTGTCCAAGGGCGGCGATGCACGCTTCCTGCTTTCGGTCGAGGCCATTCTCTCGGTCGAGCCTGGTGCTCTGGTCCGCCCGGGTGACGTGCTGGCCCGTGTGCCGATGGAAAGCGCCAAGACCAAGGACATCACCGGTGGTCTGCCGCGCGTTGCGGAACTGTTCGAGGCCCGTCGTCCGAAGGACCACGCCATCATCGCGGAGATCGATGGCACGATCCGCTTCGGTCGCGACTACAAGAACAAGCGCCGCATCATCATCGAGCCGCAGGATTCGACGCTGGAGCCGATGGAATACCTGATCCCGAAGGGCAAGCCGTTCCACCTTCAGGACGGCGACGCGATCGAGAAGGGCGATTACATCCTCGACGGCAATCCGGCACCGCACGACATTCTGGCAATCCGCGGTGTCGAAGCGCTTGCTTCGTATCTCGTCAACGAGATCCAGGAAGTCTACCGCTTGCAGGGTGTGCCGATCAACGACAAGCACATCGAGGTGATCGTTCGCCAGATGCTGCAAAAGGTGGAAATCACCGAGCAGGGTGACTCGACCTATATCGCTGGCGACCATGTCGACGTGATCGAGTTGGATGAGGTCAACGACCGTCTGATCGAGGAAGGCAAGAAGCCTGCCGAAGGTCAGCCCGTGCTGCTCGGCATCACCAAGGCCTCGCTGCAGACGCCGTCCTTCATCTCGGCAGCGTCGTTCCAGGAGACCACGCGCGTTCTCACCGAGGCGGCGGTTGCCGGCAAGACCGACATGCTGCAGGGCCTCAAGGAGAACGTCATCGTGGGCCGCCTGATCCCGGCCGGTACAGGTGGGCAGATGAGCCAGATCCGCCGCATCGCCACTTCGCGCGACGAACTGATCCTCGACGAGCGCCGCAAGGCTTCGGGCGCGGAAACGGCCGAGCCGATGCTGGTCGACATGACGACGCCTGCCGAGTAAGTCTCGCAACAGGTCTTAACAGAAACGAAAAGGCCGCCGGAGCGATCCGGCGGCCTTTCTTTTTGTGGTGCCCGGAAAACCGGTCAGTGCTCGATCAGGGCAGGGTGGCTGTCTGGAGTTGCGGGGCAGCTTAATCCGGTTCGTCGAACGTGATGACGGAAACTTCGCCCTCAAGCGCTCCCTGATAGGCTGAAATATGGGGTTCGTCGTCAGGCTGGCCCTGCATGTCGCCGATCTGGTCGAGTTCGGCTTCTGCGTAGCCTTCCGTCGCAAGTGATTCCAGTGCCTTGCGGACCGCCGTATCGTCATCCGGCGCAACCAGCATCACGTGAACGCCTTCGGCCTTACCGCCCTTACGCCGCCAGACCCGTCCGGTGATGATGGTGACGGCCCGCTCTGAGTCGTCAGTATCGTTGTCGTTCATGACTGATTCCCGAATTGTTCGTGGATTATCACTGTCATGAGTCGCAGAACACTTGAAGGGACCTTGCTTGGCACTGAAAACGCGACCACATTATGCGCAATCGCATATCCGCCGGGACAGAAAATTACCAGCAGCGCTCAAAACAGCGCGTTTGCAGGGTTTCGGCGCAGAATATGGTGTCACGGGGTTGACGAAACCGGGTGTTGCGCGTAGAAGCCGCCCAGTCTGAACCGATGTGAGACTTTCCTTTTCGAAGCGACGCGCTTCGGAGTTAGCCTCAAACAGGGTTCGTTTTACGAGCGAAAAGACATTTCCGTCACGCATGAAGCGGTAACGCTTCCTCTGCTTTTTGTTCGGGCAGCACCGCAATTGGCGGTTTGTGGCCCGAATTTGCGTATGGAAACGGTCCTTGAGACTGCCCTGACTGGGTTTGAGACACGGAATTGAGAGACAAGAGGGTTTAATGCCTACCGTCAACCAGCTGATCCGCAAGCCGCGCAAAGCGCCGGCAGTGCGCAACAAAGTCCCGGCCATGCAGCAGAACCCGCAGAAGCGCGGCGTCTGCACTCGCGTCTACACGACGACCCCGAAGAAGCCGAACTCTGCTTTGCGCAAGGTTGCGAAGATCCGCCTGACCAATGGCTTTGAAGTCATCGGTTACATCCCGGGTGAGGGGCATAACCTTCAGGAGCACTCCGTGGTCATGATCCGCGGCGGTCGCGTCAAGGATCTTCCCGGCGTTCGCTATCACATCATTCGTGGTGTGTTGGATACGCAGGGTGTCAAGAACCGCAAGCAGCGTCGCTCCAAGTACGGCGCCAAGCGTCCGAAGTAAGTTTGCGGCTTCGGCGTTTCTTTTTTGAGGCGCCGCGCGAGAGAAGAGAGACAAGAGCATGTCCCGTCGTCACAGTGCAGATAAGCGTGAGATCAACCCGGATCCGAAGTTCGGCGATCTGGTCATCACCAAGTTCATGAACGCCGTCATGTATGATGGCAAGAAGTCGGTCGCTGAAGGCATCGTCTATGGTGCGCTCGATCAGGTTCAGGGTAAGACCAAGCAGGAGCCTGTTTCGGTTTTCCATCAGGCGCTCGACAATGTCGCGCCGCATGTGGAAGTCCGTTCGCGCCGCGTTGGTGGTGCAACCTATCAGGTTCCTGTTGATGTTCGCCCCGAGCGTCGCCAGGCTCTGGCCATCCGCTGGCTGATCTCCGCTGCCCGCAACCGCAACGAGACCACCATGATCGATCGTCTTTCGGGCGAACTGATGGATGCTGCGAACAACCGCGGTACTGCCGTCAAGAAGCGTGAAGACACCCACAAGATGGCGGAAGCCAATCGCGCCTTCGCGCACTACCGCTGGTAAAGCGCGAAAGAAGAGTAAGAGGCACCTCCCATGGCCCGCGAATTTCCCATCCACGACTATCGTAACTTCGGCATCATGGCTCACATCGATGCTGGCAAGACGACGACGACCGAGCGTATCCTTTATTACACCGGCAAGAACCACAAGATGGGCGAGACGCATGATGGCGCTTCGACCATGGACTGGATGGAGCAGGAGCAGGAACGCGGCATCACCATCACTTCGGCTGCCACGACCACGTCGTGGAAGGGGCGCGATGGCAAGGATCGTCGTTTCAACATCATCGACACCCCCGGCCACGTCGACTTCACCATTGAAGTCGAGCGCTCGCTGCG
Organism: Aquamicrobium sp. YD-1-mutant5; assembly: GCF_059509755.1. Lineage (NCBI taxonomy): Bacteria > Pseudomonadati > Pseudomonadota > Alphaproteobacteria > Hyphomicrobiales > Phyllobacteriaceae > Aquamicrobium > Aquamicrobium sp. YD-1-mutant5. Next base: position 1,992 of record NZ_JCAKKP010000035.1, on the reverse strand, counting down.
CGTCCTCGATGGTGCCATCACCCTGCTGGACTCCAATGCCGGCGTTGAGCCGCAGACCGAAACCGTCTGGCGTCAGGCTGAGAAGTATGACGTTCCGCGGATGATCTTCTGTAACAAGATGGACAAGATCGGCGCGGACTTCTACCGCTGCCTCGACATGATCAAGTCGCGTCTTGGTGCTGTTCCGCTGGCCATGCAGCTCCCCATCGGCGCTGAGAGCGATTTCAAGGGCGTCATCGACCTGCTCGAGATGAGGGCTCTCGTCTGGCATGATGAGGCTCTGGGCGCCCAGTGGGACGTGGTTGAGATCCCCGCCGATCTGCAGGCCAAGGCCGAAGAATATCGTGAGAAGCTCATCGAAACCGCCGTCGAAATGGACGACGATGCGATGAACGCCTATCTCGAGGGCAATGTTCCTTCCGTCGACGAGCTCCGCGAACTCATCCGCAAGGGTACCATCGAGGTCAAGTTCCATCCGGTATTCTGCGGTACTGCGTTCAAGAACAAGGGCGTTCAGCCTCTGCTCGACGCCGTGATCGACTACCTGCCGGCTCCGGATGAAATCCCGGCCATCAAGGGCATCGACGCCAAGACCGAAGCTGAAATCGTTCGTCACTCGACCGACGACGAGCCTCTGTCCATGCTGGCGTTCAAGATCATGAACGATCCCTTCGTTGGTTCGCTGACCTTCGCTCGCATCTATTCCGGCAAGCTCACCAAGGGCATGTCGGTTGAGAACACCGTCAAGGGCAAGAAGGAGCGCGTCGGCCGCATGCTGCAGATGCACTCCAACTCGCGCGCGGACATCGAAGAAGCCTTCGCTGGCGATATCGTTGCTCTGGCCGGCCTCAAGGAAACCACCACTGGCGACACGCTGTGTGATCCGCTGGCTCCGGTCATCCTTGAGCGCATGGAGTTCCCCGAGCCGGTCATCCAGATCGCCATCGAGCCGAAGACCAAGGCTGACCAGGAAAAGATGGGCCTCGCGCTGCATCGCCTCGCTGCTGAGGATCCTTCCTTCCGCGTCAAGACCGACGAGGAAAGCGGCCAGACCATCATCGCCGGCATGGGCGAGCTTCATCTCGACATCATCGTCGACCGCATGAAGCGCGAGTTCAAGGTCGAGGCCAACGTCGGTGCGCCGCAGGTTGCCTATCGTGAGACGATTACCCGTACTCACGAGCAGGACTACACCCACAAGAAGCAGACCGGTGGTACGGGTCAGTTTGCCCGCGTCAAGGTTGTCTTCGAGCCGAACACCGAGAGCGAGGATTACTCTTTCGAATCCAAGATCGTCGGCGGCGCCGTGCCGAAGGAATACATCCCCGGCGTCCAGAAGGGCATCGAAAGCGTTCTGTCTTCCGGCCCGTTCGCCGGCTTCCCGATGATCAGCGTCAAGGCGACGCTCATCGACGGTGCCTTCCACGATGTCGACTCGTCGGTTCTGGCGTTCGAAATCGCTTCCCGTGCCTGCTTCCGTGAAGCTGCTCCGAAGCTCGGTGTGCAGCTGCTCGAGCCGGTCATGAAGGTCGAAGTCGTGACCCCGGAAGAGTATGTGGGCAACATCATCGGTGACCTGAACAGCCGTCGTGGTCAGATCCAGGGGCAGGAAGCCCGCGGCATCGCCGTGGTCATCAACGCCATGGTTCCGCTGGCCAACATGTTCAAGTACGTGGATACGCTGCGCTCGATGTCTCAGGGCCGCGCCCAGTACACCATGCAGTTCGACCACTACGAAGCGGTCCCGACTGCCGTGGCTCAGGAAGTCCAGAAGAAATACGCGTAATCCCACACGGGTTGCATTGTAACTTAATTCAACGCCCCGGTGGGCAAGCAGGAATGGAGATCTCACATGGCAAAAGGTAAATTCGAGCGCAATAAGCCTCATGTGAACATTGGCACGATTGGTCACGTTGACCATGGCAAGACGTCGACGACGGCTGCGATCACGAAGTATTTCGGTGATTTCAAGGCTTATGACCAGATTGACAA
>NZ_JCAKKP010000034.1:0-20395 GCF_059509755.1 Aquamicrobium sp. YD-1-mutant5 | reverse complement strand
GGCTTTTCCGGCGTGTGGACCGTAAATGATCAGAACGATCTGCTCGCGCACCTCTTCGGACTACAAAAGGTTAACAAAGCATGAAAACGAGGACGCTCAGTGGATAATTGCGCGCTCCGAAAATGTTTGCGACAAGCCCCGCAAAAGTCTGTCGCACAAATTTGACTTTTGCCCCTGACTTTTGCGACGGAATTTCCCCTGAGAAATCAGCGCCCGTGATTTTGTCGCGAATGCTAGGATTTTTGCGACGTTACGGCGCCGGCACTGAAACCTCACATGTCTGCGCCGTTCCTGTCTGCCGCGCCGCATCCCGGCAAGCCCGGATCGCCTCGGCGTTCTCCTGTAGTAGGGTGGATGTGTAAACCAGGTTGCGGGCGCCCTCGGGGTCGGCGGCATACATGAGGTCGCTGCCGGCCGTCCAGCGATCGGCGTTACCGGTGGCGAGCGCGGCGAGATAGCCGCCGCCTGGCGCGAGGGCGGCGACCAGCGGGAACAGCACCAGGCCGGCGACGAGCGACGCGACGGCTGTCCAGGCGAGCGCCCGGCGCTGCTGACGCCGATCGCGCACCGTGCCGATCATCCGGGCGAGTTGGTGACGCTCGCGCTCCGTCTCGCGCGCTTCACGGTCGAAGGCCTGAACGGCATTGCGCAGAAGTTCGGCCCCGGCCGACGCGACGGCGCGGCCGTGCTGTTCGGGCGTGAGTTTCAGGGCGGGGTGCTCTTCATAGGATGCAAGGCGTTCCTCGACCTCACCGATCCGCTCGGAGATGACGCCGAGGGTCGGCGCGTAATCGGGCGGGCGGGCGGATTCGAGCTGGTCGAACAGGGCTTCGATCGCCCGCCGCTGCACGTTGATTTCGGCGCGAAGATCATCGAAAGCGCGTGCCGCCTCGTCCTGCTCCTCGTCGCCGTGCCGGTCCTGCCCGTGCTGCGTTTCTTCCGCCATGCCTTCTCCTGACCGCCCTGCCCTATCGTTCCATTTCGATGCCGCGGCTGAGGCGAAGCCCCTGCGACAGCTTCTGCTCAAGCATCTGGGCCGCCTGCCGCTCCTGCAACGCCTGGCCAAGCGTGCTGTCCCGGCCGATGCCGAGTTTTTCGGCCTGCGATTTCATGGCGGCCTCGGCTTGCGGGTCGCGGCCGATCGTATGCGCCACCTTTTTCATCTGGCCTTCCACCTGCTTACGCTCGGCGTCGTGCTGCCAACCTGAAAGCGCCTTGTGCTGTGTTTCGAGCTCGGTCCAGCGCTGAACCAGGCGCTCGGCCCGCACGTTCGGATCGGCTCGCAAACCTTCCTCGCGCTCAATACCGGCGACGAGCTGCGCTGTGCGCTCCCGGCCCGAAAATTCCGCCATCGCGCGGCCCATCTCCGGATCGTGCCGGAAGGCCGAACGCATGGTGCTGACCGCGCCAAGCCGTTCCTGGTCGAGCGCGGCGCCGGCCTTCTGTAAATCGAGCTTCTGGTGTTCGAGGATGGGAAGGTCTTTCGCTGCCATGCGTTCGGCCGCGTGAAGCGCCTGGGCGTAGCGGTCGACCGCAACCGCAAACCCGTCCTGCATCCTCGATCGCAACGGTTCTGCCGTCTCCCTCCCCTTCCCGGCTGGCAATGACACGCCGGCAAAGCGGTCCGGCCCCTGGCGCTGCTGGTTCCCCTGCTCCGGGCCGCGCGAAAGCCGAAGGCCGGCGAACTTGGCCACCCGTTTCGGCGACTCCTGGCGGTCGCCGGGGAGATCCTCGGCCTTGTTTTCGACACCGGCCCATCCCACCTTCCCGCCGCTCGCGGTTTCGTGAGTTTGGTCCCGGCTCTGCTTCCCAAGCCCCCCGCCCAAGCGGGTCGGGACCGTTTCAATCACATGCGACGAAACCTCCCGTTGCCGTGCCTGCTGTCTGGCCTGCGGAATCTCGATCTCGCTGCGAATGCCAAGCTCTTCGGCGAGGCCGCGCCGTTCGGCGTAGGCTTTAGCGTAATCGAGCGTGGTTTCCTTGAGACCGGCCCGGCTGAACGTGGCCGACAACGCCTTTTCGTCCTTGAACTCGTCACGGCCGGCATGGAGCTGAACGCTGTCGCGGTGCCGCGTCATCGCCACATAAGTCAGATGCCGGTCCATCGTGCCGGACGCCAGCACAAACGCCCGATCGACGGTCGACCCTTGAGTTTTGTGGATCGTCGTCGCATAGCCATGATCGAAGGCGGCATAATCCCGCGTCGATATGGAAACGCTCCGGATTTCTCCTCCCCCTGGCCCTCCCCTCGATCCGTCCAGCTCGGCCGTGAGCCGACCCGTTTCCACATGACTGACGGTGCCGAGCATGCCGTTCTTAACGCCAAGCTCGCGATCGTTCTGCAAAAACACGATGCGGTCGCCGGCGGCGAATTCTCTCTTCCCGGCATTGGTCTGGAAACTGATCTCGCCGGCGGCTTCACCCTTGGCCAACTGCCCGCGTTCCTGGCGCGCGGATCGAATGTCGGCGTTGAGAGCCCGGACATCGACACGCCGGTGCGCCATCGCCACCCGGCTCGCTTGAGGCCGCTGCTCGAGATCGGCCATGTAATCGCGCACGATGTCGGCTCGAGCGTTTTCCCGGGTGTCGGCAAACCGGATAGCTCCCCGCTCCGCATAGGCGGCAAGCCCCTCGGCCGTGCGGTGCCTGGCGAACGAAACCGACGCCTCTCGGCTCCAGTCCTCGCGCTGCCGGCGCACATCTTGCAATTCGGCAAAGCCTATTTGCTCGGCGATCGCCCGGAACGGCGCGCCGGCGCCGATCGCCTGAAGCTGCTCATGATCGCCGACCAGGACCAGTTTCGCACCGGATCGCTCGGCCTCGCCGACGAAGCGGGCGAGCTGACGCGATCCGACCATGCCGGCCTCGTCGATGACGAACACGTCGCCGCGGCCGATCTCACCCTTGCCTGCCTGCCAGCCATATTCCCATGACGCCAGCGTTCGGGACGCAATGCCGCTCGATTCCTCCAACCCCTCGGCCGCCTTGCCGGCGAGCGCCGCACCATGGACGCGATACCCCTGGCGCTCCCATGCTTCCCGCGCGGCTGCGAGCATCGTGCTCTTGCCGGCCCCTGCAAGCCCGACAACGGCAGCGATGCGCTCCGGGCCGGTGATGTGCCCGATCGCCTCCCGCTGCTCGCTGCTGAGCCCCGCAGCGCCGATCTCACCGCGCTCGACCTGGCCGGCGGTGCTGGCGAACACACCCGCCCGGATCGCCGAATCCTGACGGTCGAGCGCCTGGCCGACATGCGCGCGGTCCACACCATAGCCGTAAGACTGCGACAGCCGCTCCGCCGCTCCCGCCATGCGGCCCTCGATCTCGACCATCTCGCGGGTCGAATAGCGCGCCAGTTCCGCTCCTTCCGGCCCGTCCATCTTTTCCGGCTGCAACTCGACCAGCGCCGGCGACGCCATGACGGATGCAAAGGCATTTCTGAAAGCGTCCGGATCGTCGATATAGCGATGCAGCGCCCGCGCCACGTCGTGCCGGTCGAACACGCTCTTCTCGTTCGTGATGAGCGAAAGAACCTGCTCCGGCTTTTTCCGGATCAGCTCGGCGTTGCGTGTCGCCGCCTCAGCATCCAACCTCGTTCTGGATACGGCCAGGCCCCGCCTGTCCATCTGCGAGGCATGAACGCCCATATGCTCGGTTGGCTCGATCTCAAGGCCCCGCTCGGCGTGAGAACGATGGTCGATACGCGCCTCGATGCCGGCCCGCGCCAGATGCTCGTTCGCATGATGCTCCCAGGACTGCCGGATTTCCCGAAGCTGCATCATTGAAGTCGGCTGACCGTCCGAAAGCAACCGCGCGTTCTTCAATTCGATCGCCGTCTTGTCGCCAAGCCCGTCGGCCTCGACCCGCCGCGTCGTCATCATCACATGCGCATGATGATTGCGAATGTCCCCTGCCCCGTGCGGCTCATGGATGGCGAAATCCACCGCCGTCCCGTAGCGATCGGCCAGGCCCTGGGCAAAGTCCCGCGTTAGCGCAACCCGCTGCTCGGCCGACAGTTCATGCGGCAAGGCAACCTCGAACTCGCGGGCGACACGGGCGTCTTTTCGAACCTCCGCCTTCTCCGCCGCGTTCCACAAAGCCGCCCGATCGCGCGCCCATTCGGCATCTGAGCCCGTAGGCAAAACAATCTCGGAATGCTCGACGCCCTCCTTGCGGGTGAAGTCATGCACCAGGCCGTCGCGCTCGTTCAATATCTTCGTCGCGGTTCTGTAAGCAGCCGCCGCGACCGCGCTTCTTCCCGAAGCCCGTGCGATCGGCTTCATGCTGCAATGATAGATCGCCAAATTGCGCGTTCCCGAAAACGAATCGCAGGCTATCAAGCACTGACTTGCGCAGCAAGTCGTAAGTGCGCCCTTAAAACTTCCTTCGCTTCGCTCTTTTCGTTATGGTGTAGCGCGCTGTAACAGCGCTGGCGGATCACATGTAGACTGTCGAATTCGACATTTGATATTGCGGAAATGGTGGATTGATGACCTGGAACGGTTGGCCTGCTGGACAGGTCTCGCTAGAACGTCGGCGACAAAAGCAGGAGACGAATGCCTATGGCCCGGAAATCAATCGAGGAACGGCTGGCGCAACTGGATGCGCAGCGAAAGACGCTACAGGCCAGGCTCTCCAAACAGGAACGCGTCAGGGACACGCGCCGCAAGATCCTGCTCGGCGCGCTCGTGCTGCACCGCCTCGAATCCGATCGTGACGAGGAATTCTCAAAGCGCCTCGGCGACTGGTTGCGCCGCGAGCTGCCAGGCTTTCTCACCCGCGATGCCGACAAGGAGTTGTTCGACGATCTGCTTGCCGCGCCTACCGGCACTCCGAGGACCGACGGAGCTGCATCGTGAACCAGGCAACCTTTGCATGGGCAGCATTCAAGAACATGATGCGCCAAACCGCCCGTGATCCCGTGTGGGCGATTGCCGCGCTGATCGCCGCTCCCTTTCGGGCCGGCCCCTACGTCCTGAAACTCGGCTTCTTCTTTCTGATCGTCGCCATCGCCCTGTTCTTAGGCGCGAGATACCTTCTGGACGCGATCGGCCTGCAGCCGGGCGACCTGCTTTGGATCGCCGCCGATGTGGTGATAACCGCCTTTCTCGTTGTCCTCGCCTTCCGGTTTCTGACCAATCCCATGATCGAGCATTTCGGCGGCATGGACGGCGACACGCATGGCACCGCCCGCTTCGCCACCAAGGCGGAAATCGCTCCCCTCACCCGCCAGGAATCCGGCCTGCTCGTCGGCCGCGACGGAAAGACCGGAAAGCTGCTGCGCTATGATGGTCCCGCGCACCTGATGACGATGGCGCCGACGCGCACCGGAAAAGGCGTCGGCACGATCATCCCGAATCTGCTCACCGCCGATCGCTCCATCATCTGCATCGATCCCAAGGGCGAGAACGCCAGGATCGCTGGCCGCGCGCGAGGAAACTTCGGGCCGGTCTATGTCCTCGATCCCTTTGGCGTAACCGGCAAACCATCGGCCGCCTACAATCCCCTCGATGCGCTCGATCCCGCCGGCCTCGATTTTGCAGAGGATGTAAATACCCTTGCCGACGCCCTGGTCCATGATGAGCCAGGCGCTGTCGGCGAGGCGCACTGGAATGAGGAAGCCAAGGCGCTGATCGCCGGGATGATCCTCCATATCGTCGCCCACGAGCCCAAGGACAGGCGAACGCTCGCCACCCTGCGCGAATGCCTCACCCTTGCCCCCGAAACCTTCACTGCGCTCCTGAAGGAAATGCAGCGGTCAGCCGCGGCCGGTGGCCTGATCGCCCGCGCCGCGAACCGTCATCTCGGCAAATCTGACCGGGAAGCCGCCGGCGTGCTGTCGGCCGCGCAGCGCCACACCCATTTCCTCGACAGTCCGCGCATGACCGCGGTTCTCGGCCGGTCGGATTTCGCCTTCGGATATCTCAAGCGCCATACCGCGACCGTCTTCCTGGTTCTGCCGCCCGATCGCCTCGGGAGCTATTCGAGATGGCTGCGCCTGCTCGTCACGCAAAGCCTCACCGACATGGCCAGGACCGCCGCAACCTCCCCCGCCCGGCCGGCCGACGCGTCGACCAGGCCGGTCCTCTATCTGCTCGATGAGTTCGCAGCCCTCGGTCATCTTGCGCCGGTCGAGCGCGCCATGGGCCTCATGGCCGGCTACGGCGTCCAGCTCTGGCCGATCCTGCAGGACGTCCACCAGCTTCGCGCCACCTACGGGCAGCGCGCCGGCACCTTCCTCTCCAACGCCGGCGTCCTCCAGGTCTTCGGCGTCAACGATCATGAAAGCGCCCGCCTCGTCTCCGATCTGCTCGGCCAGGAGACCGTCGTGTTCAAGCCCATGAGCCGCGCGCTCGATTCCGAAAAGTCCGGCCTCACCTTCGGCGAACAGCATGTCGGCCGGCCGCTGCTCACGCCCGATGAGGTCCGCAACCTCCCCCAGCATACCGAACTGCTCTTCATCGCCGGGCAACGCCCGATCGTCGCCGGCAAGCTGCAATATTACGCCGATCCTGAATTCCGCGGCATATTTGACCAGGGATGAGGGCAAACGGACCCGGCGCTAATAGCGCCGGGTCCTTCCTGAGAACGGCCCTCCGGCAACCTACGGCGCGATTCGAAAGCGCGGTCGCCTCCGGGCCGATCGCGGCTTCCGCCGGCGGCTGACCAACATGCAGAACCTTAAGCGATGGCTTGAAGTCCCTTTTTCTGCACCACCGTAAGCAACCGCAACGCCGGGCCTCCCGGCTTCTTCACGCCGCGCTCCCAATCCGACACCAGACCCTTACTCACATTGAGGTAGCGGGCAAAAACAGGTTGAGACAGACGCTCACGCTCCCGAATGGCGCGGATTTCCTCCGGCGCGAGCGTTTCAACAGCCGTAAGGCACGCCTCGTCAAACTCTCGCATTGTCTGTTTGTCGATAGCGCCGCTCTGATGGAAGCCTTCCATCATCTCGTGGATAGCCGCCATCGCCTCGCTTTTATAACCCTTGGCCATTGCAATTCACCTCTATCAGTCGGCCGGCTATTACTTCGGCGTGCATCTGCGCATCGGTAAAACTTAGCACCAGCTTCGCCGCCTTCTTGAAGGCCGCTTCTTCGTCATCTTCGAGATTCGCTATGTCACTCTTGGCAAACCCGAAGGCAAAAACGGCCCTTGTCTGCGTTCGGAAGAAAATCAACGTCCGAAAGCCGCCAGACTTTCCAGCGCCAGGCCGTGCGACCCGCTGCTTAATGAGACCGGCTCCTAAATCGGCATCTATAAGGCCACGTTCAGCGCGTTCTACTGCTTCACACAGCATGGCGTCGGAGATATTCTCCTTACGGGCAAACTTTTGAAACCTGCTGCCTTTGAAAACCCTCACGCGATTTCCTCATCCGCCTATATATGGCACTTAGCGTTACACTTCAAGGTATTCACCCCTCATCGTCTCTAAGAGCCGCCATTGCCCGCTCGATCGTCTCGGCAAGCGTGATCTCATGGCGGTCGGCATAGGCGTAGATCGCTTCGAGGGTATCGGCGCGCAGCCGTGTCGCAAACTGCTCTGTGCGGCCTGTCTTGCGCCGCGTGCGGCGCGCCGGCCGGCCGGGAGATGATGGAAACAGATCCGAGGCTTTCGGGGTTTCGCGAAATCCCGCCGCGCGTGTGGCGGCCTTGACCGCATTCGGATCGACGGGCGGGACCAGCGGCGTTTCCAGCTCATCGCCAAAGTCGAGCGTGGCGCGCTTCTTTTCGTCGCCGGTCATGCGTCCCCTCCCCTGGTGGCATTGATGACGGCTTGCGCGTATTCGCGCGCGTTTTCCTTGGCGGTTACCAGTCCAGACACATCGGACGTTTCTAGCTCGTGCAGCGTGCCTCCCAGGGAAAAAAGAGTTCGATAGGCCGCGCGGTCGATCAAAGTGGCCGGCAACACCGGAACCGCAGCGCCGGAAAACTGCCGTTCTATGTCGCGTGCCGTGCGCTCGCGGATCGCCGGCGGCACGCGCGTAAAGAACACGCGATAAGAGATTACCCGGTTCGCCACCTTCCACATTTGGCGGACCAACTTGACCGACTTCGCGGCCTCGGCCGCGTCCAGAACCGAGCTTTGCAGCGGAATCAGGACCAAATCCGAGCGCGCGACGGCAAAACCGATGCGATCCGTTGCCGTGCCTTCAAGATCGACAATCACAAAATCCGCGTCTGCGCGGGCGTCCTCGATCGTGTCGATGATGGTTTCGGCCGAGTCATCGACTATGATGCGTAGGGTTTCGGGCAGCGGCCGAAGCCTTGACCAGGCTTCAAGCGGCCTGTTGGGGTCCGCGTCGATCAACGCAACCTTGCGCCCGGCTGCCGCGAACTCACCGGCAAGCACAACGGCGGAAGTCGTTTTTCCGACCCCGCCTTTGCTCGAAACAAACGATATGACGGCCATTTGCCCTCCAGTCATCTGATAGCTAGCAGCATGTTAGCAGCAGTTGATTTATAAGCTGTTAATTCGCGACTAGCAATCAGCTTATAAAATGCTAACAGCTAGTAATCCGCTATCACATTTATGCACTACCCTTGCCGCAGCTTCTTCGAAAGCCCATTCGACATTGCCGCGAGTCCTGTCGCTGGCGGTTATTTTTGATGGTTCCGCATCCCGGCCCGCCCTATAAGCGGGCCGGAACCGCCGCAGGGCTGCGTAAGCAGCCCGGACAGCGGCGTCCGTTTCTATTTTTCCCTTATAGGAATAGAACCAAGTTGGGATTCAGTCCGCTTGGCGGACTCACGTTCTTTCACCATCTTTCCTAGCCTCGCGAGGCTTTGAGCAAGGGGGCTATCGCCCAGCACGAAGAGCGGCAGCTCATCGGGCGGCAGGCTGTCCTGGTGCGCCTTCAGCGCGTCCTGACGGGCTTCCAGGGCGTCGCTGTGGTCATCGGGAAGGGGAGGGGCCTCGGCGCGGCGACCGAGAAGCCGCAAAGCCCGCGCCGGCAATGACAGGCGGTAGGCGTTGCTGGTCTGCTGCACCTGGGGGCCGCGGCCCTCGTTGCCGGTCGGCACATAGCGGCGCAGCCAGTCGAGGAAGCCGTGGGCGCGAAGGTTCTTCAAGGCATTGACGATCGCGTCACGCGAGCGCCTGAGATAGCGTTTGAGGGTTTCAATCGACGGATCGAGCCGGCCGGTGCGAAAATTCACCAGATTGCCCATGAGCTCGAGTATCTCGATCGCCACCGAGCCGAGCGGACCATTGCGCGATCCGGGTTGACGTAGCGCCAGCTCGTAGCGCCGCGCCGCCAAAAGGATCTTGCGGACCTCCTGACGATCGGTGCGGCGCCAGAATACGCCCTCGCAGCGTCCCGCTGCACGGCTATGCCTTCGGACGGGCGTGCGCTCCCGTCCGGCCGGCGCTCCCGTGAGCACCGTCCCTATCTGTTCAAACATGGTCCTTCGTCCTCTCCGTCCTGGGAGGGCATGACACTGTGGACGGCGGACAAAGCTTCGCCGGTCCCTGCAAGAATCACTCTTGCGGGGCGGGGTCTGCTCGGCTAAATTGGGGGAGAGTTAGGGAGCCCTCCAATCTAGCCGGTTCCGAAATCCAAAAGCGCCAGACCGCTGCTAACGGTCGGGCGCTTTTCTTTTATGCCCTCTGCTTCTGCTCGAAATAAAACCTCAATGCTTCCTCGATGATCGCCGCGCGTGCTGACGCGCCGCGTTCTTCCTTGGTCTGATCGACAAGAGCAACCAGGTCCCCCGGAAGGTCGGTCGTCACCAGCACCCGGCCAGCCGCGCGCCGTCGCTCTCTATGAGCGATAAGTCTCTCGCGGGCTGTGGCAGGGTCCAAGCGACTCATGTGTTGCATGCAACGCTAAAATCGCTGATTCTGCAATGCCTTGGTTCAAGTCGTTGAAAACATGAAGTATCGCTTCCGCCGCCGACACTGGCCGGGTGCAAATCAGGCACGAATCGCGCCCGACTCAATCTCGGCCAGGGGTGGGAGGGGAGCACGAGGGGCGGGGCTATGGGGCACCCCTCGTCTGACCCGGTCGGGTCGATCCCGGCCCGGGTCAGCCCCCGCGCCAATAGAAAACGCCCGAAGCGGTGCGCTCCGGGCGTTTTCTGTTGTGCAAGGAAGTCTTGCTGCTTACTCGGCCGCGATCTGCATGGTGTCGGTCGTGCTGTCATTATCGGCATCATTATTCCGGTCCTCGGCCGGAGCGGCATCATCATCATCGGGCAACGTGAGCGGGGAGGGGAGCCAACCCTTGCCGTCCAGTTCCCTTGTCGCCTGCGCTACCGCCTCGGCCTTTGGGGCGCGCTCGATCGCCCTGGCTGCATCCTCGGAGCAACCGGCCTCGCGCATGATGCTGGCGATCGTCGATTTGGAAAGGTGGGCGAGGAATTCCGCATCCGGCGTCCACCACGCGCGCATGTCGAGAGCAACGGTTCTTGCGATCTGATCGGCCTGTTCGATGCGGCTGCGGCTGGCGTCATATCGGGCGGACACCGCATTGAGGTTCGCCGCCGTGACCACCGCCAGAAGCTCGGTCAAGACATCGGTCGGCTGTTCGATGAGCCATTCCCAAAGGTCGGCTGGGTCGCCGGGAAGACGATGGCCCCATCCGCCCACGATCTCTTTCCAGCCGGCAAGCGCTCGGCAGGCTTCCGGCTCCTTGATGCAGGGGTCCAGCGCCTTGCGCTCGCCCCTGATCTCGACGGCCGAATCCATGCGCAGATACTGGTAGCCGTCATGGAAACAGCGCAGCACCAGCGGATGCAGCATGGCGGCAAGCGCGATCTCCGGACGGTTCGCCAGTTCGACGCGAAGTGCTGCCGTGCGGACTGCCGTCAGTTCCTCGATGAGCGTGGCGGAGTATCCGGACGGCTCGGCGGGCTCGGCCGCATCGGGCAGGGCAGGGGCCTCGCCAGCATCGTCCCCATTCCGAGCACCATCACGCAGCCGGTCCAGCGCCTTGCGGTCCTCCGGCTTCACAAGCCCGCGCGTCACCTGAAGGGAACCGTCATAGGCGACTGCGACAAGGCAACCGGCAAGGGCCTGTTCTTCCGGCCGAAAACTTTCCGTCGCGTCCCTGATCGCCTCGATGCGCTGTTCGATTTCGGCAAGCCGCGCCTCGTCGGCCGCGATTTCAGGATCGCCCTCGGCATAGGCCTCGATCCGAGCGGCCAGCTCGTCAAAAGCCTCGGCAAGAGCGGACGATTCGGCCTGCTCCTCGTCGGTATGGTCGCGGCGCTCCGGGTAAATCCGGCCATATCCGGCGCTGTGGATGCTGCCGCCGTCGATGCTGATCTCCGCCCATTTCCAGCCCTGCGGCGAAAATTCTTCCGCGACCGTTTCCAGTTTTTCGCCCACCAGCCTCAACAACAATGGCCGATCGGTGAAGAATGTCGCGTCGTCCTCCGCGAACAGATCGCGCAGCACGTTGCCGCCTGCGGCCTCATAGGCGTCCACGCCGACAAAGCGGGCCAGACGGTCATTGCTGCGGACATGCTCGCTGGTCAGCGCCGCGCGCAAATTACTAGGTGTAGCGGCTTGCCAACATAAGCGCCTCTGCTCGCAAACATCGGCATTTTCTGCTCGAATTATCTGACAATGGAGCGGGCGTCGTGCTCACGCTCTTTGCCAATGTGCTCGCAAACATCCGGGTCTGCTTGCAAACATCCGCCACGTGCTCAGATTAATTGCCAGCGACGGCATGGTCAAACCGGGACGCCTGCCTGTCGTAGTTGCTCGGTCAGCTGACGGGAATATTCGGGATCAAGGGTGCCCGCCAGGAAGGCGCGGATATACGGACATGCGCTGTGGCTTTCCCTCCTTGGCGCTTCGGGTGCAGGAGGTTCTGCAGCATGATCCGTTGTCAGGGCATCTCTTCGTCTTCAGGGGCCGCAGATCGGATATTTTGAAGATCATCTGGCATGATGGTCTGGGCGCCTGCCTTTTTACCCGGCGGCTGGAGAAGGGCCGGTTTATCTGGCCGAATATGGGATAGCATCCGTCAAGGTGGTGTAGAATTGGGACCGGGCCGTCATGATCAGGCGGCTCTGGGTGAAATTTCTCCATCGCAGCTACGCGAGGAGGTAGAGCTGAGTTTAAGTGCTGTCATTGAAGTTTCACGAGCCTGATAAACGGACGTCATATGTCGCCCATAGTGATGCAAATATTCAATCGATGCACCACTAACGATCAGGATTATTGTGATGCTGGCTCTGAACGGAGTTGCCGTGACCTATGCCAACGGCACCCAAGCTTTGAAGACAACGACATTGACGTTCAACCAGGGTCAGTTCGTCGTGCTCCTCGGTAGATCCGGCGCAGGCAAATCTACCCTCATCCGGACACTCAACGGCTTGGTTGCGCCGACGTCTGGTTCGATCACTTCTAACGATATTGGTGCTCTGGATGCGGAAACTAAGCTTCGCATTCACCGAAGGCGAACTGGGATGATATTCCAGCAGCACCAACTCATAGGGCGCTTGAGCGCGCTCGACAACGTCATGACGGGCCGCCTGGGCTACCACTCTGGCTGGCGTACGTTGTTCCCTATGCCGCGTTCGGATCGAAGGCTGGGGTTGGAATGCCTTGAACGCGTAGGCCTTCTTGATAAGGCTCTCGTCAGGGCGGATCAACTATCCGGCGGTCAGCAGCAACGGGTGGGCATTGCGCGCGCGCTGGTCCAGAAGCCCCAACTGGTCCTTGCAGATGAGCCCGTTGCAAGTCTGGACCCTGAAACGGCTGTCGAGGTCCTGTCGCAGCTTCGCGAAATATGCACAGCCGACGGCATCACTGCTGTGATCAGCCTTCATCAGATCGATCTAGCTCGCCGGTTCGGCGACCGGGTCATTGCTATGCGCGACGGGGAAGTGGTTGCGGACGCCGCTGTCGACGAACTGACCGATCAAATGTGTGCGTCGATCTACCGCAGCGCCCCAAGAAATCCGACCACAACACAAGATTTGTCCAACTACGAGTATGATCAACCTTTAGCTGCCATGGAGGCCGCATTATGAAGAAGCTTCTGTCCCTCGCATTCCTCGCCGTTCTTGGCTGGAGTTCGTTGGCGCATGCTGGCTCAAATCCAGAGACATTGCGCGTCGCGTTGCTACCGGACGAGAACGCCGCCACTGTCATCAAAAACAATCGTCCTCTCGAGGAGTATCTTGAGAAGACACTCGGTCGGGAGATTGAACTGATCGTAACGACCGACTACTCGTCAATGATCGAAGCGATGCGTTTCGGCCGGCTTGAGTTGGCTTATTTCGGGCCGCTCTCTTACACGCTCGCGAAAACCAAGGCTGATATCGAGCCTTTCGCAGCAGTTATGAAGGATGGCGAAACTACCTATCGCGCTGTAGTTGTCGCCAATGCAGAGGCTGGCATCGAAAGCCTTGAAGATGCAAAAGGGAAAAAGGTCGCGTTTGGGGACGTGGCTTCCACCTCAAGCCACCTTATCCCGAAATCTATGCTGCTTAAGGCCGGAGTTGAGGCTGGAAAAGACTATAGCGAGAACTTCGTAGGGTCGCATGATGCCGTGGCTATTGCAGTGCAGAATGGCAATGCTCAGATTGGCGGACTTTCGTTGCCCATCTACAATTCAATGGTCGCTCGTGGCACCATTGATCCTAAGAAAGTTATCGCCCTCGCCGAGTCCGATCCGTTCCCGCAGTACCCCTGGACCATGCGGTCGGATCTTGACACTTCGTTGAAAGAGGCGATCACCAAAGCCTTCATCGACCTTAAAGACGAAAAGGTATTGGCATCCTTCAAAGCCGATGGGTTCGCTCCGATCGATGACAAAGCCTACGACGTCGTCCGTGAGCTCGGTAAAGTGCTGAACTTGGACCTGAGTCAGTAAGGCGCGTTCGAGACAGTTTCTCACCTTTCGACGCAGGCGCTGGCCTGCGTCCTTTCTTCCAGGATATGTGATGACACAGCCGTCGGCCGACTACGACTCTATCCTTCAACATCAAAACAAAGCTTGGACCAGAGCTGGCGTGATCGCGTTGGCAATTGCGTGTGTGATCATTGTTAGCAGTTATCACTCCGGTCTTCTTGATCTGGAGCGTCTGGGATCTGGGTTTCCTGCGCTCTGGCAGCTCGGTACGGAAATGTTTCCCCCGGATTTCAACCGAGGCTTGGAGTGGATCAGCCCTCTCATCGACACTCTGGCGATGAGTATAGCTGGGACTGCGATCGCGGTACTGATATCACTTCCAGTTGGCTTTTTCGCCTCAGGGAAAACAGCACCCAACGCTGTCATCTATATGATCTCGCGTGGATTGTTGAATGGTCTACGGTCGATCCCGGAGCTGATTATGGGCATCGTCTTCGTGGCGGCAGTGGGATTTGGAGCGCTCCCAGGCGTGCTGGCTCTTGGTCTTCACTCGGTTGGCATGGTGGGCAAGTTCTTTGCGGAGGCGATCGAGCATTGCGATAATGCGCCTATAGAAGCCGCACGCGCAGCTGGTGCGTCGCCGTTCCAGATCGTGACGCGGGCGATCTTGCCACAAGTTCTACCGCAATTGGCCGATGTGACCATCTATCGGTGGGAGTACAACTTCCGCGCCTCGACAATCCTGGGCACTGTGGGAGCTGGTGGTATCGGTTTCGAGTTGATGACATCCCTCCGGATCATGAATTATCAGGAGGTTCTTGCGATCATGCTCGTTGTCCTTCTGATGGTCACCATCGTTGACCAGGTCGGCGCTCTCCTCCGCCGCCAGCTGCAATAGAAGGATAAATTAAATGCTCCCAAAGGTAGTAATCACCCATCGCGTCCACGAGGAGATTATCTCAAAGCTATCTCCCCACGCTCGTTTAGTTTGCAACGATACTGATGATACATGGCCCCGCGAGAAACTGCTCGCAGAATTGAGCGACGCCAAGGCGATGATGGCGTTCATGCCGGACATGATCGACGCGTCTGTACTCGCGCACGCTCCCGATCTTCAACTTGTGGCATGTGCGCTGAAAGGCTTCGATAACTTCGACATCGAAGCCTGCACGCAGCGTGGAGTCCACGTCACGATAGTGTCCGATCTTCTCACTGACCCGACAGCCGAACTTACAATCGGTCTGATGATTGCTCTTGGGCGGCACATTCTGCCAGGCGACAAGAGCGTCAGGAGGGATTACAAAGGTTGGCGCCCTCGGTTTTACGGCCTTGGGCTGCAGGGCACAGCAATCGGCATTTTAGGGATGGGAGCGATCGGAAAAGCTATAGCACAGCGCCTAAGTACCTTCGGCGCCATTGTGTCGTACTGGGATCGTCAATCCCTGGACAAAGCCGATGAGATCAGACTGAACGTAAAGCCTCTTGAATTTGACCAGTTGATCTCGTCGTCTACCTTTCTTGTGTGTGCACTCCCGCTTTCGGCCGAAACGAAGCATCTCCTCGGCGCTGAACAACTCGCCAAAATGCCCAAAGGAGCACTTCTTATTAATCCTGCACGCGGAAGCGTGGTTGATGAAGAGGCTGTTGTCGCTGCATTGCAGGCGGGGCGCTTGGGAGGCTACGCCGCTGATGTTTATGAGATGGAGGACTGGGCCAGACCCGACCGGCCTGACAAGGTCCACGGGGGTCTCCTCAATCGCGAACATGATTCGATCTTGACACCCCACATAGGCTCAGCAGTGGCGAAGTCGCGTTTGGCTATCGAGCACGAGGCTGCTGACAACATTATAGATTTTGTCCAAGGCCGAAGACCTCGTGCGGCAATTAACGAGGTTCAACTAATTCCTTGATTAGAGAAAGTAATGTTTAGCCTTTCGCATGTCGCAGCATTCATAGAGGTAATCGAAACTGGCAGCTTTCACGAGGCGTCGCGACGGCTTCAGATATCCCAACCGACTGTCTCACATAATGTGAAACGATTGGAGGATATACTAGGGGTGCGGCTGGTCGAGAGGAGGAAGGACAAGTGTGTGCCGACTCGGCAAGGGCTCGTATTCTTGCCATTCGCACGCAGCCTTTTGACCGTCACGAAGAGATCTCTGGACCGCCTGCACAGCGGCCGGATTACGTTGGGTGCCAGTACTAACATCGGTACCTATATTTTGCCAGTCCACTTGAAGCGTTTACAGGATGCTCAAGGCCGGCCACCTGAGGTGGCCGTTGCCTCAAATCCTGAAATCATCGAAAAGCTCTTGAGGAAGGAGATTGATCTAGCCTTTACCGAATGGTGGGACGATCGAAAAGGATATCAAGCCCGCCTTTGGCGGAAGGAAAAGCTGGTAATAATCGTATCCCCACAGCATAATTGGAGGACGCGAAAAACAATTGAAGCGGCAGAGTTATTTCAAGAGTCCCTCATTGGCGGAGAACGTGGAACCGGTACCGGATCCGTGCTCCGCGAGGCCTTCGGCCAAGCGGCAGAGCAATTCCCAATCTCATTCAATGTCGGGAGCACTGAGGCTGTGAAGCATGCAGTTCGAGCTGGTCTCGGCATTTCGATCGTGATGAGGAGCACTGTCCTCGATGAGCTCGCGTCGGGTAGGCTTTATGAGGTTTCTGTTGAGAATGTGGTTCTCGAAAAGTCTGTGTGGGCTGTACATCCCGTACATATGGAGGATGGTTCACCGGAAGCAATCGCGCTTAAGGTTATACTCGATGCGAGCGCC
This sequence comes from Aquamicrobium sp. YD-1-mutant5, assembly GCF_059509755.1. Classification (NCBI taxonomy): domain Bacteria; kingdom Pseudomonadati; phylum Pseudomonadota; class Alphaproteobacteria; order Hyphomicrobiales; family Phyllobacteriaceae; genus Aquamicrobium; species Aquamicrobium sp. YD-1-mutant5. Next base: position 3,798 of record NZ_JCAKKP010000034.1, on the reverse strand, counting down.
CCTCTGGGTGACCTAGAGCACGTCCACATTACTCGGGGTCATATCCGCAAGATTTGAAGTAGTTGGCGCATTCCTGCGGCTCGAACATGGTAACGGCCTGGCCGACCGCATCCTTTGGTATCGCCGCCTCAATTCCCGGAGTATCCCATACAAGGGGGACAAGATCGGGGACCGCCCGATTTTCGATGCGTAAGGTTCCCTGCTCCATGTCGCGAATATTCGGCCGTCAGACACATAGTTGGTTTCCATGGATCGTTTGTCATAAACGAGGGTTTTTGAGCATGCCATAGCGCATGCCGTCACGCCCCTTGAATGGCGCGATGGAATCTTCTCAAAACTGTTATAGAAACGGTTGTCGCAAAATGCTATGTGTCCAACGACTTTCAAGAACATTTGGATGGCTATGCGGGTCGGGTACGCCAGGGTCAGCACGATCGATCAAAATCCGGAGCTTCAGCTTGAGGCGCTGAGACGCGCCGGTTGCGAGAAGGTGTTTACCGAGCGCGGGTCAGGCGCTCGCGATGACCGCCCGGAATTGGGCCGAATTCTCTCCGACGTGCTTCGCACTGGTGACACGCTCGTTGTCTGGAAACTCGATCGGTTGGCGCGATCGCTAAAGAAGCTCATCGCGACGGCGGAAGAGTTGGAGCGCGCGAAGATCGGGCTCGTGTCCTTGACCGAGAGCATTGATACGACGACGCCGGGCGGCATGCTGACCTTCCATGTCTTCGGTGCGATCGCCCAGTTCGAACGTGCTCTGATCCGCGAACGCACGACGGCTGGACTGGTCGAGGCGCGGCAACGTGGCCGCAAGGGTGGCCGCCCGCCCGCGATGCGCCCGGGCGATATTGCCGCGGCGCGCGCCCTGATGAAGGAAGGCAGCATACCGGTACGCAATATTGCGCAGCGCATGGGGGTTTCTGTTGCAACCCTCTATCGTCATATCGGCAAGAAGGGTGGCTCTCCCAAAACAGTGGAATCCGAGGACGTCCATGGCTGAGCGGAGAAAGCGGCCGCCCGGAGAGGCTCTTGTCGATCTTCGACGCCGATTGTCGCTGCTTTCTCCCCGTGATCCAGGCCGTACCGAGATTGTTGCTCGTGCCGCCGATGCCTACGGCATCTCGATCTGGACCCTGTATCGGGCGCTGCGGGAGTTGAACCGCCCGAAATCCGTACGGCGCGCCGATCACGGAACCTCCCGGATCGCCCCGCAGCCGGAGATGGAAACCTATGCCGAAATCATCGCGGCCCTGAAGATCAGAACGGCGAACCGGAAGGGGCGGCATATCTCCACGGCGCGCGCCATCAAGCTGCTTGAGGAAGACGGCGTGGTGACGCCCGATGGCCTGGTCCGTGCACCGCCCGGCATCTTGAAACGCGCAACGGTCGATCGGCTGCTGCGTGTTTCCGGCCTGGATTATGCGCGCGTCACCCGCCCGGTGGCTGCCGTCCGATTCCAGGCGCGGCGTTCCAACGAACTCTGGCACTTCGACATGAGCCCGTCCGACCTGAAGCAGGTGGAAGCGCCGCTTTGGGTCGAGGAAGGGCGCGGCCGGCCGACGCTGATGCTGTTCTCCGTGGTCGATGATCGCTCCGGCGCGAGCTATCAGGAATACCGCTCCGTCTACGGCGAGGACGCGGAGTCCGCCTTGCGCTTTCTCTACAATGCCTTCGCCGCCAAGCCTGAACCGGAACTGCCGCTTCAGGGGATTCCAACGACCATCCATATGGATAACGGGCCGGTGAGCCGCTCGCGCGTTTTCCAGTCCGTCATGGGTAGCCTTGGTGTCCGGGTTCTCACGCATATGCCCCCGTCGGACAGCGAGCGGCGCACGCCGGCGCGAGCGAAAGGCAAGGTCGAGCGGCCGTTTCGCACGATCAAGGAAGTGCACGAGACCCTCTATCATTTCCACAAGCCGAAGGACGAAGAGGAAGCCAACCTTTGGCTCAGGCGCGCCTTGGTCACCTACAATAACGGCGACCATCGCACAGAGTCTCATGCACGCATCGAGGATTGGCTGCGGCATCTTCCTCCTGACGGGGTGCGGGCGATGTGCTCCTGGGAGCGGTTCTGCGCCTTTGCGCGCGAACCGGAACGACGGACGGTTGCTGGAGACGCGACCGTATCGGTCGAAGGCGCATCCTATGAGGTCGAGCCCGAACTTGCCGGCGAAACGGTGACCTTGCTCTGGGGCCTGTTCGATCAGGAACTGTTCGTCGAGCATGAGGGCAAGCGCTTCGGTCCATTCCAACCTTCGCGCGGGGCGGTTCCCCTCTTTCGCTATCGCAAATACCAGAAGAGCAAGCTCGAAGAGCGGCTCGACAAGGTGGTGCGCCTGGCAGACCAACTTGGGCTCCCCCGCGCCGCGGTCACCGGCGGGGATCGTCCATTGCCTTCGCTGCCCCCGACCACGGCTGGGCTGAGTGTACGGCGGACACCGTTTCCGGAACCCGCAATAGAGACCGCTTATCCAAATGGCCTCGCAGCCCGTGGGGCCATCGCCGACCAGCTCGGCCGGCCGATCGGCGCGATGAATGCCGGTGACCGCGCCTTCATCAATGAACTGCTTGGAGAAACACTCGACAAAAAGATGATCGCGGCCCGTATCCGCGAACGCTTCCAGGCGCGAAGAAAGGAAGAATGATGCTCGCTGACGTTCAATCCAGTTACGGCCTCGACCGGCCTTTCCAAGGGGCCGGCAACTTTGAGACCGAGCATCAGCGCACGATCATCCGCGAGGTGTGTGCGGCCGTCCAGACCGGTCGGCTTGTCGTGGTCTCCGGCCTGGTCGGTTCGGGGAAAACCCACCTTTTGCGCCGCATCGAGGCCGAACTCACCAAAGCCGGCAAGGTCGCACTCGCCAAATCGCTGGCGGTCGACAAGCGGCGCACTTCGCTGCCATCGCTCATTGAAGCCCTGTTCTACGACTTGTCTCCCGGCGATCGTGCGCAGGTCAAGATCCCCAAGCAGGCCGAGCGCCGGGAGCGCGACCTGCGCGACATCATGAAAAAAGGCAAACGGCCGATCGTCCTCGTGGTCGACGAGGCCCATGACCTGCACCACAAGACCTTAACCGGCCTGAAGCGACTGATGGAGGTGGTCGCCGACGCCGGCGTGCTCCTTTCCGTACTTCTTGTCGGGCATCCCCGGTTGCGCAATGATCTGCGCCGGCCGCAAATGGAGGAGATTGGCTACCGCACGACCATTTTTGACTACGAGGGGATCGGCTCCGCGCGCCGCGACTATGTTGCCTGGCTGCTTGGCGCCTGTGCGGCCGAAGGCGTAAAGGTTGGCGAACTCCTCGAGGAAGAAGCCATCGACCTCATCGCCGAACGTTTGCGCACGCCGCTTCAGATCGAGATGCATCTCACCCTCGCATTCGAGCAGGGCTTTCGCCTCGGCGCCAAGCCGGTTACCGCCGAAATCGTCGAGCAGGTCCTGTCCCGCGCCATCGACGATCTCGAACCGACGTTGACCCGAAATGGTTACGATGCGACGGCTCTGGTCACGCACCTCAATGCTCGGCCGTCGGATATCCGCGCCTTCCTGGCGGGCACCCTTGATCCCGAATATTCCCGTCAGCTGACCGAGCAACTACGACAGGCAGGCGTCCCGGTTTGACCATGCCGTCGCTGGCAATTAATCTGAGCACGTGGGGGATGTTTGCAAGCAGACCCGGATGTTTGCGAGCACATTGGCAGGGAGCGTGAGCACGACGCCCGCTCCATTGTCAGATAATTCGAGCAGAAAATGCCGATGTTTGCGAGCAGAGGCGCTTATGTTGGCAAGCCGCTACA
>NZ_JCAKKP010000033.1:0-10375 GCF_059509755.1 Aquamicrobium sp. YD-1-mutant5 | reverse complement strand
TTTGAAGTCGTCCTTTGATTGGCGCTTCAGCTTGTCGGCAATGGCATTCAGAATCATGGCTACGCTCCGCTACATTGGGAGCGGCAATTTCTCCGCTGGTGGTCAACAGGCCGTTAACCAAGAAAATTTGCGACAGGCCCCGAGCGCCCCACAGGTATGGGCGTGACGCCGATCCTGAACCTGGACTAAGCGTCGTTGGCGGGAGCGCTTGGGTTGAAGCGCATCGGCTTGCAGTGCGCGTAAATGCTCTCGACCGCGAATGGGAGCGTACGCCAGGCGTCTTTAAGGATGGCCTTAGTCGGCTTGGGAAACGCCGTCGAGATTATTTCGATCAGATCGGGCTTTGTGCATTGAATGAGGATGCCCATGATTGGTTCGCCGGTCTGCTTTTGAGCGAACAGCGGTGCCCAATCTTCTAGGTTCAGGCTAATGGCGCCGAAGAACCCGTCGGCCCAGTCGCCCGCAAGCACTTCGCCCTCGTCAGTCCGCATTAACATCGGCGCATAGCGGCCGGGCGCCGTCAGTTGGTGGGCTATGAGGTTGTAATGATCGACGATCGTATCGATCACCGCCTGGATCTTGTTTCCGATGAGCGCTTTTTTCTCGTGATCGCCGATGACATGGAACATCCAATCATTGGGCAGCAGGAAGACCGGGCCAGCCGCCAAACCGGTCAGGAAGCCATTCATCATCGAGACGCCGCCACAAGGCGGCACCGGCTCAGCCTTGTTGAACCAGGCTTCCAGCTGCTCGAGGGTCAGAAGTTTCGCACGCCTGGGTCGTTTCACGCTGCTACCGCCATATTCACTTCGGCATGTTCTTGTTTCCAATGCCAAGGCAGGCAACGCTCCAAGGAGGTCGACTTTATCTCGCCCGACACGATGCGTTCAAGCACGTCGTTGAGCCACGTATAGGGATCGAGGCCGTTCAACTTTGCTGTGGTCAGCAAAGAACCCAAAATGGCCCACGTCTCGGCGCCGCCGTCACTGCCGGCGAACAGACTGTTGACGCGCCCAAGCGCAATACTTCTCATATTACGCTCGACGGTATTGGAATCGACCTCAAGCCTGCCGTCATCCAGGAATAGGGTTAGGCCAGACCAGAGCCCCAGAGTGTACTTGATGGCGGATGCGACCGGGTCTTTGGCGGATATATTCTTGAGCGTATCCATCAGCAACGTTTTGAGATCAGCCATCAGGCCTTTGATTTGCGCCTGACGGACCGACAGGCGATGCTCGGCGCTCGTGCCGCGGATTCTGGCTTCAATCGCATAGATCTCGGCCAGGCGCTCGATCACCGTTTTGGCCAGCTCGGATTTGTACTTCTTGTAGACATCCACAAACTTGCGACGCGCGTGAGCCAGACAATAGGCGAGTTCAATCGTTCCGGCTTTACGACCGGGCCGGGTCAAACTCTTATAAGCTTTATACGCATCGACTTGCAGGAGCCCGTTGTAGCTGGCCAGTTGCGACTGGATTTCCGCCTTGCCTCGACCTTGGGCAAAGACATAGGCAACCGCAGGATACGCGGGACCGTTCCATGGTCGATCGTCTACCGCATGCGCCCAGAATTGACAGACCTTGGCTCGTTTCCGGCCTTTTTTCAGGACAGGCATGCGGGTCTCGTCCACAAACACACGGTTATGGCTGTGAATGTAAGCCAAGAGCTTGTCGTAGAGCGTTTTCAGCCACCAGGCTGACCGTTTCACCCAACCGCAAAGCGTCGATGTGTCCAAACGGACGCCCTGTCCTTTCAGCATCTGGACCTGGCGGTTGAGTGGCAGGTACCAGGCATATCGCCATACGACCACATTGCTGATCATCGCCGTCGTCGCCAAGCCGCCCTCGAACAAACGCGGTTTCGCTTTGGCTTGAACAATGCCGGTTTCACAAGTCCGGCAGGCATACTTCGGTCGTACGGTGCGCAGAACATAAAGCGTGGCCGGCCGTGACGCGAGGGCCTCGCTTTCTTCTTCACCAATGCGATGGAGCCGCCCCTGGCAGCAGGCACATTCCAAGGATGATGGCTCAATCACCTCAACGACGCGTTCAAGATGTTCAGGGAGGGCACCGAGGTTACGGCGAGGTTGAGATTTGGAGCTTGCTTGGCGCGGCGCCTGAGCCGGCTTTGGCTCATCGTTGGCCGCACCCACCGCAACGTCAAGCTCCGCGTCCCCCAGATCGAGACGGATCTGCCCTTCAAGAACCGTAATGGACTTTTCGGACTTCTGCCCAAAAGGCTGCGCGTTGGCCGCCTTCAACATGCCCTTCAGACGCTCGATTTCAGCGTCTCTTTCCAGGACCATGCAGACCAGAATGTCCGGGTCCCGAGGCAAGTGTTGGCCACGGTTGAGCATCACCAAGCACTACCGCACAACAGCTAAAATGTCCATGGATTACAATAAGATCACGCTACTTTTGTAGGGCGCTTCACGGGCTTCTGCTCGACCTTTGTCCAGTCTAGACCATCTAATAAAAGCGCCATCTCGCTTGCGCTGAGATGAACAGCCCCATCACGAACGGCAGGCCAGGTAAAGTGACGATCTTCCAAAACCTTGGTCAACAACACCATGCCACTGCCATCCCAAGCCACCATCTTTAAACGATCGTTGCGCTTGCTGCGGAAGATATACACGTCGCCCGAATAAGGGTTCGCGCCAAGCGCGGTCGACACCAGCGCCGCCAGACCGTTTATGCCTTTCCTAAAATCGACCGGCTTGGAAGCAATCAGGATCCGTAAATCCGATCGAAGCGTGATCAAGCCGAACCCCGTATCGCGCTGAACACCGTCCGTAACGTACGCTCATCAACGCCGCCGTCGATAATGACACAAGCACCGTTCATCTCAACGCGAACGGTCAGCGTCTTCCCGAGAGATGGTTCAGGCTGTTCGTCGCCAACCTTCACGATCGGTACGAAACGCATCTCCTCCGCATCCGATAAGCTCTCGCGGGCGCAGCGCCGCCAGTAGTGCAACAGGCCTTGGCTGACGCCGTATTGACGCGCGACCGCAGAGATATTGGCGCCGGGCACAAAACTCGCCGCAGTGATCCTTGCCTTGTCCTCCGGGCTCCATCGACGGCGCCGATCTCCGCCAATGATAACCTCGACACGACGCGGACCCGATCGAGCCCGCTCCGCAGCGCCTTGCGCATAGTCCTGATGACTGTCATCAGCACTATGCGATACAGCCTTCTCCTCGCCGTCGAATGGCCCCAGATCCATCATTCCCACCTCTCAATCTCGAAGGATGGGATTATGCGCGAACTGAAATTCAATAAAATGTGGGGCGCTCGCAATGCTTACTGTTGACATGTACGAGCTCCCTGTCTTACTAATAACAAACTGGACGTACGTACAGTTAGTATATTCTGTCTCTTAGGGTCTTAGCGTTGTTGGGGAGGACATCGCAATGAAATTGATTTCTGATACAGTTGCGCCACGCTGCGAGCGTCGCAACGGGCTGGTCGTCGAATGGGATGTCCCAATTGCCATGCGGGATGGATCTGTACTCTACTGCGACGTATACCGCCCCGAAACGGAGGGCCGTTACCCGGTTTTGATGTCCCATGGTCCCTATGCCAAGGGTCTTTCCTTTGCCGAGGGCTATCCCGCGCAATGGGCCATGTTGACCCGTCATCATCCCGAAATCACGCGCGGAACCACCACCGAATTTGCGAACTGGGAGACGGCGGATCCGGAAAGGTGGGTGCCGTTCGGATATGTCTGCGTGCGGGTGGATTCCCGCGGGTCGGGCATGTCGCCGGGCTATGTCGATCCCTTTTCAGCGCAAGAAACGCAGGACTATTACGATTGCATCGAATGGGCGGCGGAACAGTCATGGAGCACCGGCAAGATCGGCTTGGCGGGGGTCTCCTACTACGCGATGAACCAGTGGCAGGTCGCGGGCCTGAAGCCACCGCATCTGGCTGCGATCTGCCCGTTTGAGGGGGCATCCGACTATTATCGTGATGCGGTGCGCCACGGTGGCATCATGTCCACCTTCTTTGTCCGCTGGTATCCGATGCAGGTCACCAACGCACAGTTCGGGCTGGGTAGCAGGGGCCGGAAGAACCCGGTAACGGGGCGCTCCATCGCGGGCAATGTCGACCTTTCGGATGACGAGCGCGCGTCCAATCGCACTGACATCCGAGCGGACTATCTGGCACATCAATTGATTACCGATCAGTTCTTCCAGGATCGCATCGCCAAGCTGGAGGAGATCGAAGTGCCTGTGCTGTCTTGCGGCAACTGGGGAGGGCAGGGTCTGCACCTGCGCGGCAATGTTGAGGGATTTGTCCGCGCCGGGTCCGATAGGAAATGGCTGGAACTACATGGGCTGGAACACTGGACCGAGTTCTATACCGACTATGGTGTCAGGCTGCAGAAGCAATTTTTCGATCATTTTTTGAAAGGCGCGGACAATGGATGGGATCGCCGTCCGCCGGTACTGCTTCAGGTACGCCACCTCGATAGGTTCGTCGAGCGCGAGGAGCATGAATGGCCGCTGGCCAGGACTGAATGGACGAAGTTCTATCTAAACTCCCGCGACATGTCCCTGTCGACCACCCCCCCGGCCGCGACCCAGGAGGTGCCGTTCCGAGCGAATGACGAGGTTCTGACCTTCCGCAGCGTTCCGTTGGAACGCGAAACCGAAATCACCGGCCCAATGATGGCACATTTGGTGGCTGCTTCAACCACGACCGACGCCGATCTCTTCCTGACACTCCGGGTGTTCGATCCTTCGGGAAAAGAGGTTCTGTTCGTCGGCGCCGTGGACCCGAACGCACCCGTTTCGCTGGGCTGGCTCAGGGCGTCACATCGCAAACTGGATCCTCACCGCTGCGAACCTTACCGGCCGGTACATGCTCATGACGAGCTCCAGCCCCTGGAGCCCGGAGAATTCTATGACCTGGATGTCGAAATCTGGCCCTCTTCCGTCGTGGTGCCCAAGGGCTATGTGATCGCGCTCAGCATCGGCGGGAGAGACTACGATAACGGCCTGCCGGAACCGATGCCCCAGATCTACGGTGTCTCGCAACGCGGCTGTTCGGTCTACCTGCATGATGACGATAGGGACCGGCCGGACGGGACCTTTAACGGAACCACCACGATACGCACGGGGGATGCCTATGTGATGTTGCCGGTGATTCCAGCGAAATAGCCGGAGCCGGCGATGTCGCAACAGGACCAATGGGCCCTCCGGGAAGGTGGTCGCGCAGCCTACTCCTTCTCTCGGCTCGAAGTCCGGCCGCCGACATACAGCCATCTGGGGAGGAACCATGCGACGTATCATCGACCTTTCAATTCCGATCGACGCGACCACGCCGGCTGATCCGCCGTTTCAGGTGCCGGTGATCGACTATGTCGACCATGACCGCGGCGCCCAGATGCTATGCGCCCAGTTCCCCGGTCTGGCGAGGGATCAGTTGCCGGAGGGAAAGGGCTGGGCTGTAGAGACTGTGACGCTCAGCACCCACAACGGTACGCATCTGGACGCACCTTGGCACTACCATCCGACGATGAACCATGGCGACCGGGCGTGGACCATCGATGAAGTGCCGCTGGACTGGTGCTACCAGCCGGGCGTGAAACTGGACTTCCGGCATTTCCCGGATGGCTATATCGTGACCCCCAAGGACATCGATACCGAGCTAGCGCGGATCGGCTGCACATTGGCGCCTTGCAGATCGTTCTGGTGAACACCGCCGCCGGGGCAGCCTTCGGCAGGCCAGACTATATCGACCGGGGCTGCGGCATCGGGCGCGATGCGACCCTGTATCTGTTGAAAATGGGGGTCTGCCTGACCGGGACCGATGGGTGGAGCTGGGATGCCCCGTTTTCCGCGACGGCGAAGCGATACGCCGATATCGGCGATGCCTCGATCATCTGGGAAGGCCACAAGGCTGGCCGCGAACGGGCCTACTGCCATCTCGAAAAACTCACCAATCTCGATGCGCTCCCCGCCATCGGATTTGACGTCATCTGCTTTCCGGTCAAGGTCGCACGCGGCTCTGCCGGCTGGACCCGGGCGGTAGCGATCCTTCCTTGACCCTTGCAAATTCAGGAGACCGTCATGGCCCGATCCAAGACCATCATCACCTGCGCCATCACAGGGGCGATTCACACGCCGACCATGTCGGACGCCTTGCCCTATACGCCTGATGACATTGCGACACAGGCCATTGAAGCCGCCGAGGCCGGCGCCGCGATCCTGCATCTTCACGCGCGTAGGCGCGAGGATGGCGGTGTGACCATCGACCCCGCACGGTTCCGCGCCTTTCTGCCACAGATCCGGCAGTCGACCCAAGCGGTCGTCAACATTTCCACCGGTGGCAGCCTTCAGCATACGATTGAGGAACGGATTCTACCCGCGCTGACCTTCTCACCCGAGATGTGTTCGATGAACATGGGTTCTATGAATTTCTCCTTCCATCCGCTGGCGAAACGGTACCAGAGTTGGAAATTCGGATGGGAGAAGGACTATGTTACCGGCTCCGACGGTTTCATCTTTCGCAATACCTTCGCGGATATCGGCAGTGCCGCGCGCCCGCTGGCACCGCATGATGTTCGTTTCGAACACGAGTGCTACGATGTCGGCCATCTCTACAATCTGAAGTTCTGCATAGAGCAGGGCCTGTTCAAGGCGCCGGTCTTCATCCAGTTCGTTCTTGGAATCCTCGGCGGGATCGGTGCCGATCTCGAGAATCTGCTCTTCATGAAGAAGACAGCGGACAAGCTTTTCGGCGATAGCTATCGGTGGTCGGTGCTCGCCGCCGGCGCGGCACAGATACCTCTTGCCACAGCGGCGGCGCAATTGGGAGGCCATGTTCGTGTGGGCCTTGAGGACTCCCTCTTCATCAGTCGAGGTAAACTCGCCGAAAGTAATGCGCAGCAGGTGCGCAAGGTGCGTCAATGTCTTGAAGATCTGGATTATGAAATCGCAACGCCTCAGGAAGCGCGCGAAATCCTAGGACTGAAAGGCGCAGAACATACCAGATTAGCATGATGCCAATTACCTGGGCATCAAAGGTAGATGATCCCAAAAAAAGTCCATTGGCAATGCAGTTCAAGTCGTCTGGAGCGGAGGAGGCAAAAGCGCATCGTTTATGGAATCGCGGATTGTTGAGGGCTTTGTCCACCGAGCGTGGAAGGGAGCCGCGGCCTCCGCCCGACAATCGGCGGTATTGGAATGGCATACTGCATATTCTTCGCGTCAACTGACCGGTAACTAGGGTGGCGACGCCCTCAGAGACAGAGAACGCTTAACCGTGAGCGACTAGTAGCTGGGACGGCTAAAGATGTCAGTGGCGGCGCGCGGGTCACAATGAATCAAGCAATCCCATATCCAGCGAGTTCCATAAGATAGATTATGCAACTTTAGATTGCCGTTTAGATTCATCTACTCGTAATGGGATCGTATGATCTGTTCCACCTGACGATCTACAAGGAATTTCGAATGCGACACTGGCTGGACAAGCTGACCGACCTCGCCGCCATTCCTGGCGACGAAAGCGTTTTGAAGGACGCGCTGGCAACCTTTACCGAACACATCGGTTTTGCAGGCTATGCCTATCTGAACATCCAGCCAGGGCGTTCGCTCGCAATCTCGAACTATCGTCGTGAGTTTCAGTCCGACTATTTCGCGCGAGGCTACCTTGCGATCGACCCCGTCATTCGACGTGCCAAGTCCCTGAAACAAGCTTTCACCTGGAGCGCTAAGCAGGACACCCCGCGGCTAACGAAAGCGGAACGCTCGTTTTTTGCGCATGCAGCCGATTTCGGGATTCGCTCCGGCATCACGGTGCCCATCAAGGCCGCACACGGTTCCATGGCGATGTTCACGCTTGCCTCGGAAAAGCCGGCAGTCGACCTGGACCGCGAGATCGACCCAGTCGAGGCTGCATCCGCGGTCGCGCAGCTTCATGCCCGAATCAATCTCGCTGATCCGACCCCGAGCGTCGAAGAGCCGATTGGTCTCGATCCCAAAGGCGCCGCCTATCTGAGCTGGATCGCTGTCGGCAAAACGATGGAGGAAGCGGCGGACCTCGAGGGCGTCAAGTACAATAGCGTGCGCGTCAAGATCGCCGAAACAAAGAAACGTTTCGACGTGCACACGCTGACCCACCTGACCGCCGTCGCCATTCGCCGAAAGCTGATCTGAGCCTCAGTTCACCGACACTTTTGGGATATAGCCGAGGATGGTGACCAGCGTGTTCACCACATACATCTGCGCGTGCATCTCCGTGCAGGCCTGGATGTAAGTGAGGTGCTGCGCGCCGCCCGCCTCCTTACCGGATTTGTAGGTGTCGGGCAGAGCCTGGAACAGCCGATCTGCATTGCCGACCAGACGCCGATGGGTCCGGATAGCATCCACCGTCAAACTCTCCAGGTCAGCCTTGGGCAGACCTTGCGTCAGCCCGTACACGGGACGCATTTCGAGTTTATCTTCCGATGTCGGCGCGTCCGATGTCATTCGATCCGGTCTCCGGCTTGTCCGCGGTGCGCCCCCCGCAAACGTTAATCCCTGATCCCAAGCCGGGGGTTGGAAACTGTACCTGGACAGTCCTGCGACCTTTAGTACCGGAGCACCTGGACATACGTCACAGGCCCCCGGCCAATCGGTCAGAGGATTCTGGTGCTGCAACGGCCAGCACCAACCGCCAGATAGAGGTTTCCACACCTCGGGGCAGCGCGTACTGCCCTATCCGCCCTTATAGAGGGCGGACGCTGAATTCGCCAGTGCAAACATGCACATGATCAAGTAGGTCGTTCGAGGAATGTCGCGAGCGTCAGGGTCTGTCCGCACCAATTCCAGAAAGATCAACACGGATACCGGCCTTGTTCGGATCGTCGCTCCGGACTCCGTCCGTGACAGGATCGCTCACGTCCACCGCAGCAGGATCTGCTGACTGCTCGATAGCGTCGCTTGCAGGCTCCTCCTGACCAGGTTGAGGTATCTCCAACGCACCAGGATCCGGTGCCCGAAACACCGCCGTTCCCTCGAAATACCCCGTCTGCCAGGCGATGATCGCATCGTCGAGAACCACGGGAAGAGCCTCACTCCCGGTGGGATTGCCGTACCATTTGGTAACGATACGATAGACCTTGACGAAGAGCGCTGTGCCCATGCGGATATTTTCGCAAGGATCGATCAGATCGGCCCTCAGTTCACCGGCCTCCATGATGCCGAGACCGGCCGGGTACTGCGTGATGCCGACTCGAACGACATTGCGGCCGAGATTCTGACGGATCAGCTCCATTGCCTCGTCCGGCGTTCCCGGCTTCGGCACCAGAACAACGCGGTTTCCGGACCTTACTGTAACGGCGAGCGGATCCTGCGACCCCGCCCGCTCAATGAACTGTTCGACAATCGCGGGCTTTAAGCCCGGATCGGCGCATTGTTTGATGAGGGCGGCATCGACCATCTGATTGTCTCCGTTATGTGTTGAAGGCCATGACGACGGGCAGGTCGAAGAGCTTCGCCCAGGCGGCAACGCTCGCCTTCTGAATAGCAACGATCGACGTGCCTTCGGTCCACCAGCCGTTACCCGTGGCGACGATGACGTCAGGGGAATGCAACATCGACTGCAGCACCGGCCAGAGGATGAGTTGTTCGTAGCAGATGAGCGGCGCGATCCTCGTTGTCCCAACCACCACAACCGGGTTCGCGAACAGGTGCGCTCTTGCGCCGCCGCCCTGCCCTGTCCAATGCAACCATGGCTGCCACATGGAAACCGGAACCGGCATGCGCTCCTTGTAGAGGATGCCAGCGGCGCCGGAACCAACCGCCACCATGACGTTATCGTAGCCATGCGCATCGATGACGGCAGCGCCGGCGACGACCGTGACGTCGAGCCCGTTCAGTCCCTCCCGCCAAAGGCGAGCGACCGTCGGCGTCCAGAAACCGAGCGCGCTTTCGGGAAGGACGACGACGCGGCTTCCCTCACCTGCCGCCTTGCGCACCGTGGCGATGAGGTCACGGTGATGCTCGAGCGACCCATCGCGACCGAGCATGTGACCGTACTCAAGATCGACGCCCCTCCATCCTTCCGGGGGCGTCGGCCCTGTCCAAGTGGCAGTGGACCAAAGCCATAAGCCAGCGAGGCCAAGGACAGCTGCCGGCCGATATCTCATCACCATGACGAGCAGGCCGGCTGCAGTTGCGAGCAATCCCCACCATCCCCATCCGGGAAACAACACGCCGGCTGCGGTCAGCGGATTCGCCCATCCGGTATGCCGAAGGGCGGCAGCCCCGTCAGCACCGCCGCCGCCAGATAACGCACTGCCCTCGCCCTTCCCGGATGCCTTGTCCAGAGCGCCGCATGCACGGCGACGAAGGAGAGTGAGGCCGCTAGCCAAAGCAGAAGGCCGGG
>NZ_JCAKKP010000032.1:0-10412 GCF_059509755.1 Aquamicrobium sp. YD-1-mutant5 | reverse complement strand
AAGGTCGAGAACCTGTTCGCCAAGCTCAAGGACTGGCGCCGCATCGCCACACGCTACGACCGATGCGCTCACACCTTCTTCTCAGCGATATGCATCGCCGCAGCCGTCATCTTCTGGATCTGACCAATGAGTCCTGAGCCAGCCTAGGTGTTCGAGTGCGGGTGCGACTTCGGTCAGATAATGCCGGCCCGCCGCAGTCAGCCGTACGCCGCACCGGCCCCGCTCGAAAAGTAGCACGCCAAGACTGTCTTCCAATCGCTTCAAAGCGCGGCTGACGTTCGACTCATCGACCTGACAGATTAAAGCCGTGCGTCGAAAACTCCCGACCTCTGCGGCGACCGTCAAAAAGTGGAGCTGTCTCAGCGCCTGCCTCATCAGGTTTGTCTGAGGCTTGGAATGGGGGCGATTCGAATGAAATGAGCAGGGCCAAATTGAGAGGTGAACACCTGCAATCTGAGGCTAAAGCTCAAACGCGCTGGGCGATCGCCGCGTCTTTCCGATGTTACTGAAAAATTCGACGCCACGCCACGCTCTCCCCGCCCGCAAAAGCCGACCTTCGGTCTCGCTCAAACTTGTTCACTCGGGCGTCGATTTACCAAAGGGCATGCCGGCTCCCCGCCAAAAAATTACACCAATACATCATGACTGACTATCAGTCATTTTGCACTAAGCGGAAATTTCAGCTAATGCATGAATTTTGACTGACTGACCGAAAGTCACTTGACTCAAGACAGGCGCAACATGTATCGAAATGAACTTGAAAATCATTATCAACTTTTCGCCATGCGATCCCGAGCCAGATCGTAGGAGGTCAGTCATGTCCGAAATCAGCGGCGCCCTCGTCGAACCGAGGGCCGCATCCTCACCGCGAGATGAGGGTGCCCACTCCCCTTTCACCACGACGCCACGGCTTGCGGAGACCGGACCGCTGTGGCGCCTACTCGGCCCGGTGCGAGCTTACCTTTTCGTGTGCTCGATCCTGTCGGCGCTCGGAGCGGCCGCCGGCCTTCTGCCGTACATCGCCATTGCCGAGATCGCTCGGGCGGCATTAGCCGCTGAAGAGATTGCCTCCGTGACCCAGACGATTTGGACGTGGGTGATCATCGGTATCGCAGGCGCATCGCTCCGCCTGTTTTTCGTGTTCTTCTCTTCGCGGCTCGGCCACTACGCCGACGCGGAAATCTTGCACGACATCCGCGTGAAGCTGGTCCGCCGACTTGGCGTCCTCCCTATTGGGTGGTTCCGGGCGGAAGGCTCGGGCGCCGTGAAGAAGGCGATGACGACCGACCTCGAGGACATGCATCAACTCATCGCTCATGCTTTGGGCGAAATGATTGGCGCGGCGGTCGCCATCGTCGTCGGTGTCGGCTACCTGACGACGATCGACTGGCGACTTACTGTCGTTACGATTGGCGTGCTGGGAGCGTGGGCCTTGTTCTTCAAGGTCGCGATGCGCTCGATGTCACTTCATCTAACCCGGTTGAACAACGCGGAAGCGCGCATCAGCGCGGCGAGCATCGAATATGCCGACGGCATCACCGTTGTTAAAACGTTCGGGACCGGCGGCAGAATTCTAGAGCGCTTCGCTGAGGCTGTGCGCGAGCACTCGGAAGCTTTCCGCATCTGGGTCAACGAGACGCGATATAGTTCGGCGTTCGCCCGTTTGCTGGGCTCTGAAATGGCCGTCCTTGCGGCCGTGATGGCCGCGGGTCTATTCCTCATCAGCCGTGAGGCGATCATCGCGGCAGACCTGTTGCCATTCCTGGTGGTCGGCGTCGGTTTGCCAACATCGATCATGCCGGCGGTTCTCGGCGAACAGGGTCTGCGCCGGAGCCGCTTGGCTGCCGGAAACATCGAGGCTTTGCTCTCTCGCGAGGGCCTTCCCCAGGCGCTCGCCCCGCAAACACTGAATGGGCATGCAATAGAGTTCGACAGCGTCTGCTTTAGCTACGATGGCGAAACAGAAGTCCTTTCGCAGGTGAGTGCGATCTGCGAACCGGGCACGATAACGGCGCTGGTCGGTCCATCCGGCGCCGGAAAATCTACGCTGGCGAGCCTCGTTCCACGTTTCTACGACGTCACTGCGGGGACGATCCGCATCGGCGGCGCAGACATCCGCTCGATCCCAACCTCAACGCTTCTCTCAGCGATGTCACTCGTGTTCCAAGACGTCGTGCTTTTGCGCGATACGGTCCGTGAGAACATCCGGATCGGCCGAGTTGGCGCCAGCGACGAGGATGTCCGCAAGGCGGCCAAGGCCGCGCATGTCGATCATGTCATCGAACGGCTGCCAAACGGCTACGATACCGTTCTCGGCGCGGATGGCGCGGGGCTCTCGGGCGGCGAACGCCAGCGCCTGACGATAGCCCGCGCGATCCTTTCTAACGCTCCTGTCGTCATACTGGATGAAGCGACGGCCGCGCTCGACCCCGATAGTGAGAGCGCCGTCCAGGACGCCTTAGCCGAGCTCGCTACCGGAAAGACCGTCCTCGTGATCGCCCATCGACTGCACACGATCGCCGAAGCGCACCAGATCATCGTGCTCAACGGCGGTCGTGCCGTCGAGCGCGGCACGCACAACGATCTTCTGGCGCTTGAGGGGCTCTACGCCCGCATGTGGCGCGCCCAACAAACAGGAGCCACGGCATGAACCTCATTCGCCATCTCTATAAGCTTTGGCCGGACCCAAAGCTGCTGATCCGGCTCGGGATGCTCCAGGCCATAATGGCAGTCCTTCAGGGAGCCCTGCTCGGTCTACTCGTTCCGATCCTGGCCGCCATCGTGCGGTCCGAGCCTGACTTCACTACTGCCATGCCTTGGTTGACCGTCGGCGCGATCGGACTGGTCATGTACGGCGTGCTTAGCGTCATCACGTCGCCAATCGGCTTCGCAGCCAGCGGCGAGTTGGCGGCGCAACTTCGTTTGCATCTCATGCGGCATGTTAGTGTCCTGCCGCTCGGCTGGTTCACGACCGAGCGTAAGGCGCGCCTCGCCCGCGCGGTCACCGCTGATGTGAGCCACGTCGCCCATCTGGCCGTCGTGACGGGCGGGCCAGCTATAACCTCGCTCCTTGTCTCCGCCACCATTCTGGTGATCACCTTCGCGGTGGAATGGCGCATGGGGTTGCTGTTCGCAGCAATCATCCCAATCGCCTTCCTCGCCCTGAAGCGCTCGGCCCGGATCGCGGACGAATCCGTGATTCTCCTGGAGCAGGCCAATACGGAGATCGCAGGCCGGGCCATCGAGTTCGGCCAAGCTCAACCGGTGCTGCGCGCCGCTGGGCTCGGCGAAACGGGAAGCCTCGCGATGCGCGACGCGCTCGAAGCGCACCGCCGCACCTATCGCGACGGCATGAACCGTTCGATGGCTCCCGATCTCACCTATACTGGCATCGTGGTCGCTGGCCTCGCAGCTGTCGTTCTTCTAGGCGCCTATCTTCTCCTCGACGGCTCTATCACGGTGGCGACGACTGTCGCCCTGTTGGTGCTCGCCGTCCGCTTCCTCGAGCCGCTGGGCAGCCTGATCGACCTCGTCGGCGCGCTTCGCGAGATGGATAACTCCATCAAGCGTCTAGCGACCGTCCTCGCGACGCCCACACTTCCGCAGAAGCCAAACGCAATCACCGCATTGGGCGATGCCTCGATCGCGTTCTCAGACGTGACCTTCAGCTACGGCGATCGGCCTGCGCTCAGTGCTGTGTCATTCGCCTGCGCGCCGGGGACGACGACCGCGCTTGTCGGAGCGTCCGGCTCCGGGAAGACCACCGCGATACGCCTGATCGCCCGCTTCTTCGACGCGGATAGGGGGCAGGTCCGCATCGGCGGAGTGGACGTTCGAGACCTGGATCCTCAGACCATGATGGAGGACATCGCCATCATCTTTCAGGACGTCTACCTTTTCGACGATACGATCGAGAACAACCTCCGTCTCGCTCGCCCAGACGCAACGTCTGAAGACCTTGCTGCGGCGGCCAGATCCGCTCGTCTCGACGAGGTTGTCGCGCGACTGCCCGCGGGATGGCAGACGCAAGTCGGAGAAGGTGGCGCGCAGCTCTCAGGCGGCGAACGCCAGCGCGTCTCGATCGCCCGCGCTTTTCTGAAACGGGCACGCATCGTTCTGATCGACGAAGCCAGTTCAGCGCTCGATCCCGAGAACGAAGGCGCAATCAGTCAGGCGATCATCGATATTGCGCGCGATCCCGCCCGGACCGTGATCGTCATAGCGCATCGTCCCACCACATTGGCGGCGGCGGATCAGGTCGTGGCGCTTGATGCTGGGCATGTCGTCGAGTTCGGTACACCCGCCGAGCTTCGCCGCAGCGGCGGCGTCTTCGCCGGCCTCTACCGACAGTACGAGCAGGCCAGAAGCTGGCGCATCGCTGCCGCGCCGTACGCCAACTGACGTCAACCCAAAGCCTTGAGCGCGGCAGCCTCGGCGACCCGCTTGAACTCGACACTATGAAGGATTTGCCGATGGTAATCTCTCCGCAAGCTCGACCTGAAAACGGACCTATCGACGCGGCGCATCGTACAAGGCTCTCGAAACCCCAAACAGGTTGCCTTACCGCCTTCCTACTCGGGTCGACGGTGCTCGCGCCATTCCCCGCTTTCGCGGAGGATGTTGAATATCCAAACAGACAGACGACAGTGCTCGACACTATCGTGGTCACTGCCAGACGGCACGCCGAGGATGCCCAATCGGTTCCTATCAGCATGAACGTAATCGAGGGCCGCGCAACCGAGCAGATCTCGGCAGCTTCGTCTAATGCGGATATCGCGCGATCGACCCCGAACTTCGTGATGCAGGAATTCGGCGGCCCATACGCGAACATCGGTCATATCCGCGGTGTGGGATCACTGTTTCCCTTGTCGCCAGACGATACCTCGGTTTCCTTCAATGTCGATGAGATCCCGATGTCCGCCTTTGGGATGCCCCCATCAACGCTCGATCTGTCTCGCGTAGAGGTGCTCCGGGGTCCCCAGGGCACACTGTATGGCCGCAATTCACAAGGCGGCGCCGTCAACTTCATCTCCAATAGGCCGGAGTTCGTCCACGAGTTTCGGCTCCGCGGGGAGGTCGGCACCAACGGCTGGCATCTGGGCGAATTCATCGCGAACACGCCTTTGATCGACGACGTCCTGGCTGGCAGGCTCGCGGTTCAATATTCCAATCGCAACGGTGATATCAAAAATGTTGTCCAAGGAGGAGATGACGGCGCTGTCAAAGTGGGCGCGGCGCGTGGCTCACTGCTCTGGACGCCGACGGACACTACGACCGTTCTCCTTAGCCTGAACTATAATCGTAACGACGACACGACGCCGCTTTGGATCCTACGCGATGCCGATTGCTATCCGTGCAGCGGACTTAACCCCCGCAACGACTTCACACGCGATCAAGTCGGCTCAAACCTTCGGATCGAGCACGACTTCGACAGCTTCAGGTTTACCTCGATCTCCAGCTTCCAGTCATTCGACAGTAGTCAACTGATGGATCTCGCCGATGGCCTGGTTTTCGGAAAAGGTGCCGATCGGCCCCGTGAAAACCTCTCGCTGGCCGATCTGGGTGAAGACACGATCTTTCAGGAATTCAGACTGTCCTCGAAAGAAGGCGCAAGGGTTCAATGGACCGCTGGCATAAACTATTTCCAGTCCGACTTTGACATGCTTCGCCGCGCCGAGAATCTGACGATGCCGTCCTTCGCCACTTATAGCGGTCGGCTCGCCACCGATATGAAGACTCAGAGCTACGCCGCGTTCGGCGAAGCTTCGGTTCCGCTAACCGATCGTCTGACAGGCATCGTGGGCGCCCGCCTCACGCATGAGGATAAACGCGTAGTCTACGACTACGCCGGCGAGGGTTTGCCCGGCACCGTCGATACCTTCCGGCAAAATGCCTCTTATAGCGATACCTTCGTCACCGGTCGCATTGGTCTCAACTATCGCTGGAACGAAGACTTGATCACCTACGCCACGGTCGGTCGAGGGGCGGTCGCCGGCGGCTTACCCTGGAGCCCTTACAACATTCCCTCCGGCATCACCGAGGATAGCTTCCCGACATCCCTGAGTTGGACCTATGAGGCCGGGTTCAAGTCCACACTCTGGGACGGCCAAGCGATGCTTAATGGGTCTCTCTTCTACAACGACGTTAGCGATGGCCACCTCCTCGCGTTTGACCCCTCGGTTTACGGCTTCCGCGCTACAACGCTCGACTACAGAACCTACGGCGGTGAGCTGGAAGCTCGCGTTCAGGCGACGCCGGGCCTGACGCTCTTTGGCGGGATCGGCTACACACACGCCGTTTTCGGTTCGATCCCTGAGCCGAGTCCGACAGGCGCGAGGACCGGGGGGCGCGTACCGGGAATCCCAAGGTTCACTGGGCATATCGGAGCTGAGTACCGCATCGATGCTAGCCAGGTCGGCATTGATCAGGGCCAGTTCTATATCAACGCGAACTACCAGTTCGTGGGCTCGCGCGCGGTCGATGTCCAGCGCACATTTGACCTGAAAGAATACGGCGTCGTCAACATGCGCCTTGGTTGGGAGGGCGACAGCGCCGAAGTTTACCTGTTTGCCAACAACCTTCTCGATGAGCGATACGAGATCATCGGTACGAGCTATGGGCCCGGTCTAGATCAAGTCCGACCCGGCGTCGGTCAGACCATAGGCCTCGGCGCGAGCGTCAAGTTCTGAACATGACGATTACGCAAAAGGCCGGACTATGCGGTCAAACGTCTTCTGAGACCCTTCCGCCGCGGAGGTCGGACGAGTCTTCCGTAGGTCATGCAGCCGCTACCCAACAGTCCCGGTCTGACGCGGGCCTGAACCACGAGAGTTTGCGGGGGCTGATCTATCTCATTCTCGCTGCAGCATTGGTCGTAGCGATGCTGATCGGGATTTGCGCCGGCCAATACCCCGTCGCCCCCGGGCGGGTCCTCTCGATCCTCGTCGGATGGCAAACGCACGATGGTGCGCTTAGTATGGATGAGCGGATTGTGACCCTCTTGCGAGGCCCCAGGATCGTGCTGGTCGCGCTTTGCGGCGCAGGTCTATCGCTGTCGGGCGCAGCCATGCAGGGCGTGTTCCGCAACCCGCTTGCCGCGCCGGAATTGCTAGGCGTCTCGTCCGGCGCTGCGTTCGGCGGCGCGGGAGCCATTCTACTCGGTTTTACCGGCGGGGTGCTCCTCGGCAGCGCGTTCCTGGCTGGGTTGTTCTCCATGGTCATGGTCGGCGCTATAGCGCGTGTCGGAGGACGGGCCGACACCACCACCGTCATTCTCACCGGCGTCATCGTCGGAGCCTTCTTCACGGCCCTCGTCTCGGTCACACAGTTGCTGGCCGATCCATATAATTCGCTGCCGGCGATTGTCTTCTGGCTGATGGGGAGTTTTGCCACGGCGACGTGGAACAAGGTCCTGCTCGCTATCCCCGCTATAGCAGTTGGTAGCGGCCTGCTGTTGTTGATGCGTTTCCGCATCAACATTCTCTCGCTTGGCGACGAAGAAGCCAGCGCACTAGGGGTGTCTGTCGAGCGCGATCGATGGCTGACCTTCCTCGCGATCACCCTCATCGTCGCCACGACCGTGTCCGTCGCCGGCATCATCGGTTGGGTTGGCATCGTCGTGCCGCACGTCGCGCGCCTCGTGATCGGCCATGATCACCGCCATCTTCTTCCGGCGTCGGCGCTTCTGGGCGCGACTTATCTGTGCTTCGTCGACACGCTGGCGCGAAGTGCGACCTCGACCGAGGTTCCGCTCGGCGTCCTGACTGCCGTAATCGGTGCGCCGTTTGTCGCGCTGCTGCTTAGGCGACGGCAGCGTGCCGAGGAGGCGCCGTCATGATCCGGCTCGAAGGCGCCGGCGTTCGTTTCGGCTCCCGCTGGATCTTCCGAGATCTGGACCTGACGGTCACCGAGGGCGCCTGCCTGGCGCTGCTCGGCCCGAACGGACGCGGAAAGACGACCTTGATCCGCACGCTTCTTGGCGTGCAGCCGTTACATGAGGGCCGCCGCGCGGCCCCAGCTTTGATCGGCTACGTGCCGCAGGCCGGGAATGCGCCTGCTCATTATCGCGTACTCGACATGGTGGTCATGGGTCGGGCGAAAGCGCTCGGCGTGTTTGGCGCTCCCGG
Organism: Aquamicrobium sp. YD-1-mutant5; assembly: GCF_059509755.1. Classification (NCBI taxonomy): domain Bacteria; kingdom Pseudomonadati; phylum Pseudomonadota; class Alphaproteobacteria; order Hyphomicrobiales; family Phyllobacteriaceae; genus Aquamicrobium; species Aquamicrobium sp. YD-1-mutant5. The sequence goes on along the minus strand of NZ_JCAKKP010000032.1, from coordinate 2,286 downwards.
CCACCAAGATTACCACGCCGCTCGCTCCGCGCTCTCGCGCATCGACCTTTGCGACCTTTCGGAGCGGCCGTTTTCGGTTCTGTCGGGAGGGGAGCGGCAACTTGTCCTCGTCGCGCGGGCACTAGCCACCGGCGCCAAGACGATCGTGCTCGACGAGCCGTCCTCCGCGTTGGACCTCGCCAACCAAAGCCGCCTGCTCGCACTAATAAGGGATCTGACGCGCGACCCGGCGTTCACGATCATCTTCAGCACGCATCACCCGCAACACGCCCTGCAATTGGCGGATGACGTGGCAATGATGATGACAGACCAAGTCCTACGCGGTCCCGTCGCTACCACCCTAACCGAGCCGAACCTTCGCGAGTTGTATGGCGTCGAGGTTCGCCGGGTCTCGATCCCGGAAAGTGGTGACGTGTTGGTTCCAATTCTGGATCAGATTCCGCCGCAGGCCGGGCCATCCCCAGACGCGGATCTCGAGAAGTCAGGTCACGTTTGCGCGTCGCCGGCCCCTCAACATCAGCGAGAATCACGATGATGAGTACCTGGACCCGAAGAAAGTTCGTCACCACAGCGTCGGCCGCCCTGACCTCAATCGGGCTCGTGGGTTGCGATGGCAGCAGCGATTCCGGCGCCTCCAAGGCTACGGATCGACGCATCAGCTTTAAAGACCTGGATGGGCGAGAGATCACGCTTCCTCGTCCTGCTGAGCGGATCGTTGCCCTGGGTACCCCCTATGCCGCCATGGCGCTCGCGGTATACGGATCGCCGGAACGCCTGGTGGGAATCCATCCGCGTGCCCAGGACATGTTCTCCAGAAGTTTTGTCAGGCAGATGTTCCCCGACATCATGAACATTCCCACGAACATCTCGGTTGGCGGCGACTTCACACCGAACGTCGAGGGAATAGCGCGGCTTCAGCCCGACATCGTCGTTCAATGGGGCGATATGGGCGACGCACTGATTGCTCCGCTCGAGAACGCCGGCATCACCGTTGCGCGCTACCGAGCGCTGGAAAATGGCGCCGAAGCAACGCTTTCTGCAATGCTGACGATGTTCGGCGATATGATTGGTGATTCCAGACGCGCAAAGTTGCTCAATGCTCAGCGAGCAGAAACCGGTCAACGGTTGCGACAAGCGATCAGCAAGTTGCCAGGTGGCGCACGTCAACGCGTTCTGCTTATGACACGTACGGGCGAGGCGATGTACGCCTCGGGCGGCGGTCACGAGGGTCTGTATTCCTATTATATCTACAGGGCAGGCGGTACAAACGTGGCCCAACACCTTCCGGACTATTCCCCGATCAGCCGCGAGCAGATCGCAGCTCTTCAGCCAGACGTCATCCTACTGTTCGGCCTTGACGGTGAATCGCCAAAGGCAATCTTTGAGGACTCGGTCCTTCGATTCACCGCGGCTGCCCAGAGCAGGCGTGTCTATATCCTTCCTACCGGCAGCCACTATTGGGGTGCAATCGGTCCGGACGACGCCCTAACCCAAATCTGGCTGGCCGAGCTCCTATATCCGGAGCGGTTGGCGAGGACGCTGCGTCAAGAGATGCGTCAGACCTACGCCACGATGTTCGAGCGCGAATTTTCTGACGCGCAGATCAACAGTATCCTCATTCCGCAAACCAATGGGGGCTCTGCGCACTACGAACGCTTCTTGGCTTGATGTCGGGATCGGAGGAGGTTGCGATCCGGCCGCCCCGTTCTAGTGACACCACCCTTTTGATATGCGAAATGTACTGACCGGCGTTCAGTCAATAGACGAGACCTAACCTTTGAAAGCAAGGAATCCTCCGGACCGGGGCAAAACGGAAGTCGCAATCACGCGCCGGGCGGAGTTGATGACGGCGGCAGTGGGCCTTTTCCTGGATCATGGTGTTGGACCCACCACGATCGAGCAGATAACCGCTGCCGCAGGCGTCGCTAAAGGCAGCTTTTATCTTCACTTCCTTGACAAGGAAGACCTCGTACTGGCGTTACGCGAGCAGTTCGATAACGATCTGGTCGCACGCGCTTCGGCGCTGATCTCACGTCGGCGCGCAGTAGACTGGAAAGCTGTACTTGCCACTTGGAGCGAGGCAGCGGTGAACGCCTACCTGTCGTCGTTGCCCATTCACCGCATCATCTTCCACAACGTTCCCCTACCTAGGCTCAGGACTCATTGGTCAGATCCAGAAGATGACGGCTGCGGCGATGCATATCGCTGAGAAGAAGGTGTGAGCGCATCGGTCGTAGCGTGTGGCGATGCGGCGCCAGTCCTTGAGCTTGGCGAACAGGTTCTCGA
>NZ_JCAKKP010000031.1:0-11342 GCF_059509755.1 Aquamicrobium sp. YD-1-mutant5 | reverse complement strand
CGCCTACAAACCGCCGGCACCCGAGGCCATCATCTGGCATGCGCCACCGCGTGGATCGGCACCATCATCGGCACAGGCGATGGTTGAAAAGCCGATCATGCATTAAGACTGAAAACGGACCACCTTATGGGGGCAGACCAGTGCCGGCGAACGAGATTCCGACGATATGCAGAACGATCGACCATCCGGCGGCTTATCGCACGAGCTCCCGCCTTGGTAAATGTCAATTCCGACACGCAGACACGGTCCAATGCGACGAAGGCGTTAGGACTGTCACTTTCCTCAACGCCTCAGCACGCATCCATGAAGTTTCGCTAAACGTTAATCGCACCCTGTAGAAATCGTTTACGGGCCGCATTAACCTGCTTTGATACAACATGGGTGCCATCAATTAAGGGGCCGACATCACTCACAGGGAAGCCATAGTCCAGTGATGGAAATTCCACATTTGGTTCCGGCGCCAGAAAAAACACTGGCTTCCCCCGCAGCAAAAAATCGATAGCGGAGGTAGAATTTTTGGTGATTAACGCATCGTAACGATCTGCTAACTCCTCCATCGGATCGAACACAGTTCTTAGCCAAGGCGCTTTCCGGGCCAGCGAATGAAATACCCGCTTTTTGAACTTAGTTGATGGATGAAGCTTAATGGCGATCTTAGCAGATGACCGTTGCTTTTCCGTCAATCCAAACAACACTGAATCTAATAGCTCATGAACCTCTTCGTGCTTGTGCGACGGCGCAATTAGCAAATTAATCATCTTCGGGTCATTGGGGGCTATATATGTCTTTTGCATCACGTCTAAATCGGATGCATATCTGCCTCGAAGAATAAGCTTGCTGTCGGCCGACCAGCTACGGAAAGACTTTTCGGATAGGCTACCCCAAGCCCAGAACTCGTTTGCGATGGTTGGGAAATAGAAATCGTCACTGAGGATCAAGCCATGCTGTACAACTACCGTACGACAATCAGAAGTCCGATGGAGTGAATTTAGGACAGCAGCAACATCATACGGCTGATCATTAAAACATATGAGATGCTTAACCCCTTGGAACGTCTCCAAGACAACACGGTCCATCTCTTTTTGAAAATTTAGAAAATAAAGATTAAGAAATCTCCGTCTTCCCGTGACAAATGCCAAAATCAGGAAAAACAATTGCTTTAATATGGCTAAGGTGGAAAACCTTATAGTTACGCGCAATAAGTCGGATTCAGGCTTTCCAGATGATGTAAACACATCAATAGGTCCAAATTCTTCCCTTATTGTTTCTTCTATAAATCCCCAGTATCGTAATTGATTAGGGCTTTTAACAAAAACAACTGTTTTATTATCAGCAGCTTTCCCCATTCCTCTGTAGTGGGAAAGCGTTACGGCTAAATATTTTAGACAGATAAACCACCGACGCTTGGTGGAAAAAATCCGATGGGCATTGTAGCGACCCTCGCCAGCCAGTTTCCGTAGATCCAGCGAGGATTTCTTCAAAATTTTTACGCCTTTGATTGCTGTATCCAACCCCATATTGCGCAAGGATACCCCTGTCAATCAAGCGTGTGGGGCCAACTATTTCTCTTCAGTCATGACCACACATGAACCGGACGTGCGAACCCCTAGGTGATCTGTTTCGAGTCTCCCGGCACTGTTATCCCGGTGGAACGGCAGCCACTCCCACCCGGGTACGCCTCGGCGCGGATGCTGGATGGGGCGGCAGGTTTGCCTGGACTGAAAAGAGGAGCCGAGCAAAAAAAGACCACCTAAAGATTGCCTTCACTCAGACGCCCCCTGCTCGGATTTGCCCTTTTGGCTGCCCGCCTCGATGGCGTCAAAGAGACGGGCGAGCCGCTGGTCGGCTTCCGTGATTCGCCTGTGAAGCTCGGCAAGATGCTCGCGGCGGCGCTCGGCGCGCTCCTGCCGCCGGTCGATGACGCTGGCGAGGACAGTTTCCAGTCGCTTGGGTTGGAGCAGCCGATCGCCGATATGATCGGCGACCAGACGGTCCAGCTTGTCCATGGGGATCGTGCGGCCCTTGCAACAGGTCTTGCCTTGCCGAGCCTTGGTCGAGCAAGTGGTGAACCTGACCCATAGCGCATCCTTCAATTCAAGCGATAGGGATACCCCATCAAAGCTTGGGATCAAACATCTAATATTCTGTTTTTAAAGGACATTTAAACCAGCCTGTCCCTTTTTCGTGCTCGTTCAATTTTCCCACAAGGCGCATTGCCTGGCGCTGCTTTATGTGCAATACCTTACGCATAAGACTTTATAACAAACTACCAAGGGGGGGGGGGGTTGATGATGGGTATTGATAAAACCGGCTTCGGCCGAATTGCTGCTAACGACCGCAATAAGCTTTCACGCCGCCAACTGCTGCAAACTGCAGGTTTGCTGGGGCTGACTGTTGGCGCAATCCGCATAAGTGGAGGCCTTTCCGGGCCTGCCATGGCTCAGGAGGTCAAGAGCGGCGGCGCGCTCACCATCGGTGTCGCGCGGCCGGCGCAAACCCTCGATCCTTTGCGTATCGCCGATGAGGGCGGCATTCCCGTTGTCGGAAGTTTCGGACAGTACCTTGCCTGGGTGGATCAGGACTATGTTCTGAGCCCGATGCTGGCCGTTTCCTGGTCATCGGACGAAACCGGAAAAGTGTGGACGTTCAAGCTGCGTGATGACGTCACCTTCAATGACGGAAGGAAGATGACGGCACGAGACGTGGCCTACACGATCAACCTGCACGCCGATCCCGAAGTTGGCTCCAACGCCCTTTCTGTGTTCAAGGATCAGGTTGAAAAGGGAGCCGCTGTCGCTGTCGATGACACGACCCTTGAAGTGCACCTTCAGGTGCCGAACGGCAATTTTCCTTACATGCTCAGCAGCGACAACTACAATCTGATCATTCTGCCGGAGGGGTATCAGCCGGGCGATTTCGAAAAGAATTTTGTAGCCACTGGGCCGTGGACCGTCTCCCGCAGCGATCGTGAGGGCATCACCTTCACCCGCAGAAGCGATTACTGGGACCCGAAGACCCTGCCGCATCTCGATGAGGTGACTTTCAACTATATCGACTCGCCTCAGGCACGCATCATTGCCCTGATGGGCGGCAGCGTCGATGCACTGAATAACTATTCGGCGGTCGATGCAGTTTCGATGATCGGCAATACCGAGATCACGCAGTTTTCCTTCCCCACCACCTTCTTCCGGATCATTGGCATGGGGACAGATGCCGCCCCCTTCAACGACAAGCGTGTCCGCCGCGCCGTAGCCTTGCTCGTCGACCGTAGTGTGCTTGTCGACGGGGCTCTGGCAGGGGCCGGAGCCATTGCCAATGACAGTCCCTTCTTCCCGCAATATGCCTCATCGAGCGCTGCAGTGCCCCAGCGTGAGCGCGATGTGGCTGCCGCCCGGGCGCTTCTTGCGGAGGCCGGCTATGCGGATGGCATCGAGGCGACTCTGACCACCTTCACCGGCGTCGATCTTGAAGACGCCGCCCAGCTGGTACAGGCGCAGCTGGCCGAAGGCGGCATCAACGTCAAGCTCAACATCATGGACGAGGCGACCTATTATGGCGACCTCAAGCCCGGAACCTCGCCTTTCCTCGACAGCCAGATGACTATGTGCGAGTTCACATCACGGGCGACGCCGAACGTGGTTCTGAATTCGGTCTACACCTCCGATGGCGTCTACAACATGATGCGCTACGCCAACGCCGAGGTGGACCAGCTCGTTACCGATTATATCGGGGCCTCGGATCTTGAGCGTCAGCGCGAGATTTCGGGGAAGCTGGAAGCGTTGCTGCTTGAGGAAACGCCCGCTGTCATTCCCTATGTGAGCTATCTCAATTCCGCCTGGCGCAACCATGTGCAGGGTTTCCGCGTGAACCCGTCATTCATGGTCGAACTTCACAAAATCAGCCTTTCAAACATCTGATATACTCAAGGTAATCATTCCATGACTGCAAAGACGCCTATCAGCACTCCTCTGCATCATCCTTTGTACCAGACGACCGGAAACTATTCCGGTGATTGTCTTGGTATTTCGATCCTTATGGAAGTGGATCGTGCCGAGATCGAGCGGGTTCTGGCTCCGACGCCCTTCGAGTTCGTCGCGCCCTATGCCTGGATCGAGGCTTATGTGTACACCACGATCACCGGCCTGGCCGAATATGACGAGACGTTCGGCGATTACTACGGTTCGACCGGTGTCGTGCTTCCGGTGCGCTATGGCGACCATGTTGGCGGCTACTATGCGCACTGCTTCAAGAATAAGGATTTCGGTACGGCGCCGGGCCGCGAGGCGATGGGCTTCCCGATCAAATATGCGACCCTGAAGTTCCAGAGGACCGGCCGCGTCGTCACCTCCACCGCAGAGCGTTCAACGGCGCGGATGAACCTGTCCGTTATCGTAGATGAAGGCAGCGCCGCTGCAGCGCCGCCCGCCGGGGCTGTGCGCAATCCCCACCTGCTGCTTCAGGCAATTCCGGATGTCGAGCGCGATGAAGTGATGCTGCAGCAGATCATCAAGCGCGATGTTTCCTCCTCGTCCTCATTGAAGTCGGTATCAGGAGAGCCGGCTGTCGAATTCCTGCCTACCGAAGCCGGCATTGATGAGCTTGCCTGGCTCAAGGGCGGCAAGGCCGTATATGGCGAATATTTCAGCGGGTTGTTCCGCGGTTCGTTTGGCGAGGTTCTCCACACCACGGCATCGCCAGCCTTGCTTCGTCGTCTGAACGTCGGCGCAGGCAACCGCTGAACCTGTGGCTTCTGCTTGCCGTGCAGCGATACTGAATATCCGGTCGCCATATTGGCGGCCGGACCCCTGCCTGCATGGAGGCACAGGCGCTGACCAGCAGCATGCGAAGGGGACAATCTGCCCCTTATCTGCTTTTCCGGGCAAGAGCCGGAGCGCCGCGCAGCCCTGACCGGGAAAGCATCCGGCAAAGCAGCTGCGCAGTTTTCAGTCAGGTTCAGTCTTCCCCTCATTCGGAGCAGGGCGGATCGGACGACTGAGAAAGACGACAATGGGAGGAATACAGTTGCGGTTCTGGACCTATCGCCTGCTGATGGCGGTACTCACTTTGGCATTGCTGAGTCTTGTCCTCTTCTTCGCGACGAATGCGTTGCCGGGCGACGTGGGGCGACGCATCCTCGGCGGTACAGCCAACGATGTCGCGGTCGCCGCTCTCAACCGGGAGCTCGGAACGGACCGGCCCATCATGCAACAATATGCGGAATGGCTGACAGGGATTCTGCGGGGCGATCTGGGGCGTTCCTATAGCCTGAAGCAGCCTGTATGGCAGATATTGGCCCCGGCATTGCTGAACTCTGCCAAGCTGACAGTTCTTGTCATTGCAATGCTTTTGCCGCTGGCGATCGGCGGGGGCATCTGGGCAGCACTCAAGCGTGGCACGGCCACAGATCAGGTGATCACGCTCGGCGCTGCCAGTGCAACGACAATCCCCGATTTCGTGACCGGTATTACCCTTCTGATCATTTTCTCACTGGGCCTCGGCTGGTTTCCGATCACCGGAACCGCACCGCGCGGGGCTGGCCTGCTGCAACAGATATACCATCTCTTCCTGCCCGCCATGTGCATGGTGATCGGACTGGGCGGCTATGTACTTCGCATGTCCCGTGCCGGTTTGATCCTTGCGCTCGAAAGCGATTATGCCCGCACTGCTCATCTCAAGGGCCTGCCGCCTTATCTGGTGCTGGCGCGCCACGTTCTGCGGAACGGTCTGATCCCCACCATCGCAGTGGTCGCGACCCAGATCGGCTACATCTTCGGCGGTCTGGTCGTCATTGAGGTTCTGTTCAACTACAACGGCGTGGGCAAGGCGCTCTATATCGCCGCCACGCAGAAGGATTTTCCGGTTCTTCAGGGCGGCGTCCTGATCGTGGGCGCAGTCTTCTTCCTCGTGACCATTCTTGGCGATCTGATGCAGTTTGCGCTCGATCCGCGGCTGCGTAGCGGAGGAGCGCGATGAGCAGCCTTGTGAACATTCTCCCTCTGCGCGGAGTGCGCCTGTCGCCAGGCCTCATCATCAGTCTTATCGTTGTCGGCTTCTGGGTTATCTGCGCCATACTGGGCAGCCGCATAGCGCCTTATGATCCACTTGCCGTGTCGGTGATCGAACGGCTCAAGCCGCCATCAGCTGCCCATTGGTTCGGAACCGACAAGCTTGGCCGCGATGTGCTGTCGCGCGTCATGGTCGGTAGCCGCAGCGTCGTTGAAATCTCGCTTTCAGCCACGGCTATCGCCATCACCATAGGCACGATTTTCGGACTCATCACCGGCTATTTTCGTGGCATCGTTTCCGAACTGATAATGCGCTTCTTCGAAGCCTTGCTGGCGGTGCCGGTCGTGCTTCTGGCGATGATCGCAATTGTCGCCGTTGGGGCATCCTCGATGACGGTACTGCTGGTGATCGGCGCGGTATTCGTGCCGGTGGTCGCGCGTACTGTCCGCGCGGCCGTGCTTGCCGAACGCAACAGGTCCTACATCCATGCCGCGCTGATGCGCGCTGAAAGCATGCCCTACATCCTTTTTCGCGAAATCCTGCCGAACATTACCGGAACCATAGTGGTGGAAGCCACTGTGCGGCTTGGATACGCGATCTTCGTCACAGCGACCCTGTCCTTTCTGGGGTTGGGTGTGCAGCCTCCCACGCCGGATTGGGGGCTGTCGATCTATGAGAGCTACGGCATGCTGAGCGCCGGCTTCTGGTGGCCCGTCGCCTTCCCCGCTCTGGCGATCGCCAGCCTCGTCATCTCCATAAATATCATTGCAGAGAAGACCGTCATCGATGTCCGCTGAATCCAAGGCGTTAAATGCCGGGACCGCGCGCGCTGTCAGCCCGGTTCTGAAAATCGAAGGCCTCCGCCTCGCCTACCGTGTCGGCGGCAAGGCGCTGGAAACAGTACGCGGCGTCTCGCTCGAGGTTGCGCGAGGCGAGACTTATGGCCTGGTCGGCGAGTCCGGCTGCGGTAAATCAACGGTCGCCTTTTCGGCGGTGCATTACCTTGCAGACAACGTCGTGTCGCTGGGAGGGCGCATTCTGCTTGGCGGGAAGGATGTATCCAGCCTGTCAGGCAGCGAATTGCGCCTCTTGCGCCGTTCTGTCGTTTCCATGGTGTATCAGAGCGCCTCGACTGCGCTCAACCCGACATTGACCATCGGCAGGCAGGTTGCCGAAGTCTTTGAATTGCGAGGCCTTTCCGGAAAAGACGCTGTCCGCCATGCCGAAGCTGCGCTGAGCAAGGTCAAGATCGCGGATATCGACAAGGTCATGCACAGCTACCCCTACCAGCTTTCGGGGGGCATGCAGCAGAGGGTGGTGATCGCCATGGCGATCTCGGCCTCGCCGGAGCTGATCATCCTTGATGAGCCGACCACCGGCCTGGACGCGACCGTCGAGGCCGACATCATAGATCTCCTGCGGGATTTGCGTGCAGAGCTTGGCGTCTCCTATCTGTTCATCAGCCACAACCTTGGCGTCATCGCGCAGATCTGCGATCGCGTCGGCGTCCTGTATGCGGGCCGGCTTGTGGAAGAGGGTAGGACCGGGGAAATCTTCAAGGCTCCGCGTCACCCCTATACGGCCAGATTGTTGCAATGTGTGCCCGATTGGGGTGCCCGCAAGGCTGATGGGCCGCTGGCAACCATTCCCGGTTTCCCCCCACGCCCGGGTGCCACGATAAGTGGATGCGTTTTTTATGAGCGATGCCCCCTGGCGAAACCTGAGTGCACGCTTGCACAGCCCCCGGCAGTCAATCACGGAGGCAGTCATGTATCCTGGTGCATCAGGCATGAGGACGTGCCCGGTCTGAAGCGGGAGGTTCTGGCTCCTTTGGGTGAATATGCCAGTGAAGCCGTGCGGGAGGGTGTGACTGCGCCGCTTGAGTTGCGCCATGTCGACAAGAGTTATGGGGAAGGCTCTTCAAGATTTCAGGTTCTGTCCCGCATCGAATTCAGCCTTCAGCAGGGCGAGGTTCTTGGTGTGGTGGGCGAGTCGGGTTCGGGCAAATCCACGCTCGCCAATGTCATTGCCGGGCTGCAGCCAGCCGATCCCGGCTCTGGCCTGCTCTATGACGATGCGGTGATGCCGGCAAAAGTTCAGGACCGGGATGCCGAACAGGTCCGCGCCATCCAGATGGTGTTTCAGGACCCGGGTTCGTCCCTCAATCCCCGTCACAGCATTGGCAGCATTCTGGGGCGCTCCGTACAAAAATCTCTGGGTCTCAAAGGCGCTGAACTGGAAGCAAGGGTTCACGCCGTTGCCGAAAAGGTGCGCCTCGACACGCATCATCTTGCCGCCCGACCTTCGGAGCTTTCCGGAGGCCTGAAGCAGCGCGTGGCGATCGGGCGAGCCATCGCCGGTGCCCCGCAGGTGATCATCTGTGACGAACCAACCTCGGCGCTCGATGTCTCCGTGCAGGCTGCCATCGTCAATCTGTTGACAGATCTGCAACGCAGCGAAGGATTGAGTTTTATCTTTGTCTCACATGATCTGGGTGTGGTGCGTTATATCTCTGACCGGATCATGGTGCTCTATCTTGGACGGGTCATGGAGATTGGCCCGGCGGCGGCCGTTTTCGAAGGTCCGCATCACCCTTATACGGAAGCGCTTCTGTCTTCCGCGCCACATGTGGGTGGCGAGGAGAAGCGGATCGTTCTGAACGGCGAGATGGCTCGCCACGCCAGCCCCCCGGCGGGCTGTGTGTTCCACACGCGTTGCTTCCGAAAGATCGCCGGCAAGTGTGACGCTGAGGCCCCTCCACTCCAGTCTGACGGCGCGGGACATGAGGTGTTCTGCCATATTCCGCTCGCCGAGTTGGGGCGCCAACTCGGCTCATCGTGCCGGGATCACAAAATGACGGTTGCTGTGGGAAAGAACTGACGTGATAGGAAAAATCAGCACAACCTCCGAGGCGCTCCCGCATATCGGCTGTGAAGAGATGCGCCGGCTTTTGTCGATGAGCGCGGCGGTTGAAGTTCTGCGCTCTGCTTTCCGCGATTTCGATGCTTCGACGCTGATTCTTCGTGCTGCCCACGAACTGCCTGCCGGCGCATTCCTGTTCATGCCCGCAAGCGATTCAAAGCATGTCGGCGTCAAGATGGTCGGGGTGGCCCCGGGTAATGCCAAGATGAACATCGCAACGGTCCAGGCAATCTACGTGCTTTTCGATGCGCATACGCTTGCTCCGCTTGCAACGATGCAGGGCGACGCATTGACCGATATCCGCACGCCAGCGGTTTCGGCGCTTGCGACGGATCTTGCCGCGCGAAACGATGCCCGGCATCTGGCCATTGTTGGTTCGGGCGCTCAGGCGACCGGCCATGTGCTGAGCATGCTGGCCGTGCGTCCGATCGAGACAATCTCTGTTGTTGCACGCAACCGCGAAACTGCAGAACAGCTTGTCGCCTTTGCACAAGGGTGTGGCATCACGGATGTGCGCGTTGCAGGCCGTGAAGCGCTGGCGCAGGCTGATATCATCTGCACCTGCACCACAAGTACCACTCCGGTAGTGAACTCGACGGATGTCAGCGAGGGATGCCATATCAACGCTGTAGGAGCCTTCAATGCCAGCATGCGCGAGCTGGATGGGCAATTGATGGCGCGCGGCCGGATCATGGTGGAGAACCGCCCCTCGGCTCTCAGAGAAGCTGGCGACATATTGCAAGCAATGGAAGAGGGCGTTCTTGACGAAGAGGCGCTGGTCGCGGATTTGAGAGACGCCGTTACGGGAACGCCCCTGCGTCGCAACACGAAGGACGTGACGATTTTCAAATCTGTTGGTATCGCTTTTGAAGATCTGGTGGTAGCAAGCGAGATTTACCGGCTATGGAGCGCTGCCCGTGTCAGTGACGGCGGCTGCGCAGGCAATACCCTCTAAACAGCACGCGTGCCGCTCTGGCCTATCTTTTATGAGTTGGCTTCGGAGAAGCAGTATGGAACTGTTCTCACGCTGGATAAACCGGTCAATTTGGGGGCAGTGATTAATATGGCGATTGCGGGGCTGAAAATGCAGAGAGAAGAAAGCACAAAGGCCCTAAATACGATCAAACGAACTGACTTGCGCAGTCAGGTCGTTGCGTTGCTGCGCGCGCGGATTGTCTCGGGTGAACTGGCCATGAACCACGTTTATTCAGCAGCAGCACTGGCAAAGGATATGGGTATCTCTATCACTCCGGTGCGGGAGGCGATCCTCGACATAGAACATTCGGGGCTCATTGAAGTTATCCGCAACCGTGGTTTCCGGGTGCTTGCGATCCGGGATGAGGATCTGGATGAAATCCGGGATCTGCGCAGCATGCTGGAAGCGCCCGCTATGGCCATGGTTGTCGAGAGGGCTTCCGATGAAGATCTGCTCGATCTGAAGCCTTTGCTTGAGCAGATGCAGGCTGCCTCAGAAGGCGATCTTCCTGAATTTCTGCAACTCGATTCAGAGTTTCACGTGCGCTTGATGGAACTGACCGGAAATTCGCGTCTCGTCCGGCTCGTCGAAAACCTCCGGGATCAGACCCGTCTTCATGGCATCGCGACTTTGTTGCGCGAAGGTGCACTTTCGGAGACCATGAAGGAACACCATGTGCTGCTTGACGCCCTGATAAAGCGGGATGCCGATTTGTCAGTTCACCTGATGCGCCAGCACCTGAACCATACACGCGGCATATGGGCCGGCCGCAAAGAATAGGCGTTCTTCCGGACCTGATTGCAGGGCAGCGGGAAGACGCGCCGCGCAGCCCGGGATTCTTCTCTATTCGGGGTGTTGAGGTCAAGCGCTTTCAAACTTTCGGCTGCACGGGTATTTGACGTCTTTCGCGCGCCGTTGCTTCTCTTCGGGATCGGCTGCTTGGCCCTCCCATGACGGGATCAGTAGAATGAGGCGGCCCAATCTGTCGCGCGTCCTGATCACGATAGGGCGACCGATGCAAGAACGCAAGCGAACCCACCTCATCCATCGTCCCGCGAAGGACGTCATTCCAACAGCAGGCGGAACTTATCGTCTCCTTTCCGGCAGCCCGTTCAGATGCCTGCGAGGGTGTTTTCTCTTGTCCAGCGGAATTCGGTGCCGTCGCTCCACATGCGATGCATGATCACCGCCAGTTGGCGCGTGAGCGCGACAATGGCCTTTTGTCGTCCTTGCCGCTTTGCGACGTTCATTGCCCAGGCTTTCAGCCAGGACCATTTCTTTACCAAGCTCAACACGACCTAGAGCGTGTCGCGTTTGACGTGATTCAGGATTCCCATTTGAGTTGTGTGATGATTCATTGTGGTTCGAAGGAGAACTGCGATGGGCAAGCCGTTACCGATTGCGTTGCGTGAGCGTGTTGCTGCGTTTGTCGATGAAG
>NZ_JCAKKP010000030.1:0-12284 GCF_059509755.1 Aquamicrobium sp. YD-1-mutant5 | reverse complement strand
GCGTCGGATAACGCTCAGTAACGCCATGTCTATCACTCCAAAGTCCCCTGCAATCAACCAGCAGGGGTGGGTTCAAACATGGGTCACTTCTCAATGGAAAAATCCCTCAATCCCGGGTCAGCTCTCAGCGGAAATCAACAATGGGATCGAAGTCAGAGCTGCTGCGAACGCTAGTCGCGGCTTCTAGCGTAGAAACGGCGGCGTTCGGCGTTCATAGTTCTGTACTGAAATGGCGCACCCGACAGGATTCGAACCTGTGACCTTTGGCTTCGGAGGCCAACACTCTATCCAGCTGAGCTACGGGTGCATGCTCTGTTTTGCCTAGCCCGAACGACCACTAAAGGCAACGGATTCGGCCGACATAATCATCGCTTCGCCAACAGATCAACGCCGCATTTCAACCGTGCGCTACGTCATCCCTTTTCCCGCCACCGTTTCCTCTAAACTGCTTACGCGCCGCTTACGTGGAAATTTTCGCTGTCCCGGTGGTTTGTGGCTCGGCTCTTAAACTGCTGTATTCCCTTCATTTTTTTCGTCTTCAGTTCATGCATCCACCCTTGACAGCAGCCTTCGGAGGGCGACACTCTATCCAGCTGAGCTACGGGTGCATAAGCAGTGCGAGCAACCTCTTAGACGATCCGCGCGCGGGCATCAACGGCAGAGATTGCGAAATGGGTGTTTTGTAGGGAAGCTGCAGCCATCATGGTGATAGTCGTTCGCTGCCGCTACCGATGTGACAGCGCTCATGCTGCCCGTTCGGCAATTGCAGTTCCCGCTGCCCAGCCGGACGACCACGCCCACTGGAAATTGTAGCCGCCGAGCCAGCCGGTCACGTCCACCACCTCGCCGATGAAATGCAGGCCCGGAACGGCTTTGGCTTCCATGGTGCGGGAATCGAGGCCGCCGGTGTCGACACCGCCAAGTGTGACCTCCGCCGTGCGGTAGCCTTCCGTGCCGATGGGGAAGATCTCCCAGCCCTGAAGCGTGGCGGCGATTGCGGCAAGCCTTTTGTCGGTGGTTTCGCCCAGCGTTCCCCCCCAGCCCTGCGTCTGCGCCAGATGGACTGCCAGCCGTTTCGGCAGGAGTTCGCCAAGGGCGGTGGCGATGCTGCGGCGTCCGTTTTCGCGCTTGGCGGCGGCAAGTGCGGCAGAAAAATCCTGACCTGGCAGAAAGGCGATGCGAAGCGGCTGCTTTTCACGCCAGTAGGATGAAATCTGCAGGATGGCGGGGCCGGAAAGACCGCGATGCGTGAACAGCAAGGCTTCCTCGAAAGCGGTCTTGCCGCAGCTCACGCGCGCATCGACCGCAACGCCTGCGATTTCACGAAAGCCGGCCAGCACGTCCTCACCAAACGTCAGGGGAACGAGGCCGGCGCGGGTTTCAGTCACGGCGAGACCGAATTGCGTTGCGATCTGGTAGCCGAGGCCGGTCGCGCCCATCTTCGGGATGGATTTGCCGCCGCAGGCAACGACGAAGTTGCGGCAGGCAATGTTTGCAGCGCCCTCGCCGCCCAGCGTCACCGAAAAACCGGCTTCGCTGCGCCCGACCTTTTCGAGCGTGGTCGAAAGCCGAACCTCGCAGCCCGCACGCGCCATCTCGCCCAGCAGCATGGCGATGATGTCCTTTGCGGAATGATCGCAGAAAAGCTGGCCGAGCGTCTTTTCGTGATAGGCGATGCCATGCTTTTCGACCAGCGCGATGAAATGCTGCGGCGTGTAGCGGCTAAGCGCGGACTTGGCGAAATGCGGATTGGCGGACAGGAAGTTGCGGGCATTGGCGCCGGTGTTGGTGAAATTGCAGCGGCCGCCGCCTGAAATACGGATCTTTTCACCCGGATTGCGGGCATGGTCGACGATCAGCACGCGGCTGCCACGCGCGGCGGCGTGGATCGCGCACATCATGCCGGCGGCACCGGCGCCGAGAATGACGGTATCGAAACTTTGCGTGCGCATCCGGACCTTTCCGCAGGGCAATTTCGCCCGGCGCCCGCCCTACCCCATCGCGGCTTCGAGGGGAACCTGTTTCGGCAGCAGCAGCCCCGACCTCAGGTGGAGGCATAGGGGGTGAAGCTGCTGCGGGTCTCGTCGATGCGCAGCGCCTGCGCCACCGGCGGAAAGGCGCGCTGCGGGCAGGCGGGCCGCTCGCAGATCTTGCAGCCGGCGCCGATCGGCGTGCGCGCCTCGGCGTCATCGAGCCGCAATCCCTTGGAATAGACCAGCCCCGGCGCATGCTGAAGATCGCAGCCAAGACCGATGGCGAAGGTCTTGTCGGGCGTTCCGTAGCCGCCTGCCGAATGATCGACCGTGCGCGCCATCCACAGATAGGTGCGCCCGTCCGGCATCTCGGCAAGCTGGGTGACGATGCGTCCGGGCCGGGTGAAGGCTTCATAGACATTCCACAGCGGACAGGTTCCTCCCACTCGCGAGAAGTGAAAGTCCGTGGCCGACTGGCGCTTGGAGATGTTGCCGGCACGATCGACGCGGATGAAAAAGAAGGGAACGCCGCGCGCACCCGGTCGCTGCAATGTGCTGAGGCGATGGCAGACGGTCTCGAAACCGACGTCGAATTTCTGTCCGAGCAGGTCGATGTCGTAGCGCAGTTCCTTGGCCGATTGCAGGAAGACGGAATAGGGCAGTACCAGCGCCCCGGCAAAATAATTGGCAAGGCCGATGCGGGCGAGCGCGCGGGTCTCGGCATTGGAGAACGAGGCTTCGGCCAGTTCCGCATCGATCAGCCCGCCATATTCGAGAAAGGCAAGCTGCGTTGCCAGCTGGAACGCCTGCTGGCCGCCGCTCAGGCGCTCCGAAAGCCGCAATATGCGTGCCTGCGGATCGAACGCGCGTTGAACGCCGGAGCCGGGCGGCAGCGCGTGGCGCAACACCCGCACGCCGTGCTTCGCTTCCAGATAGGTCTCCAGCCCCGTTACCATGCGCCCCGGCGGCAGGCCAAGCCCCGTGGCGGCGGCCTCGGCAGCCCGGTCAAGCGCATCGATATGGTTGTGCCTTGCATAGAAGAAGTCGCGCACCTCCTCGAAGGGAGCGGCCGCGATGGGTGCTGTATCCGCCCCGCCGTCGCCCTGCCGGTCATCGCCCAGCCGCGCGGCCAGCGCCGCAGATTGGTCCAGCGCGCGCGACAGGCGCTTGTGCAGCCCGACGATGGCGCGCCCCACGGCAGGCATGCCGGTGGCGATCTCCTTCAATTCGGCGCTCGAAATCTCCTCGCCCACGCCCGGATCGAACAGCGCCTCGCGCAGCTCGCCCACCAGCCGCGCTTCGTCCTCGCCGGAGAAAAGCTGCACGTCGACACCGAAGGCGGCGTTGAGCTTCAGGAGCACCGCCACTGTCAGCGGGCGCTGGTTGTTCTCGATCTGGTTGAGATAGCTCAGCGAAATGCCGATGGCGTCGGCCAGCGCCTGCTGGGTGAGCCGGCGCTCTTCCCGCAGCCGCTTCAATCGCACGCCCATAAACAGCTTTTTCACGGCGTCACCCTCGCCTCACGAACTTCGCAAACTTTGCAAATTCACTGACCTGGCTTCGCAAATGTCTGCCTTTTCAGTGGTTTACGATTTTCAACATATGCGGATATTGCGGATTAGCAAAGAGGCTCTCGAACCAAGGAGCACGTTTCAGCAATGCCGGAGGAACTTTCCCTGCACAGCGATGCGCGCTTCAGCGAACTGGTTCTGCCGGCGCTGACCAATCACTACGGCACGCTTTATGGCGCCAATGCGCTGCATCTGATGGGCAAGGCCGCCTTTCTGTGCGCTGCCCGCCATGCCGGCTGCGATGTGGTCATGGCCAAGGCCGACGGCATCGAGTTCCATCGCCCGGTGCGGCTGGGTGAGATTATCGACATCAGCGCCCGCATCGTGTTTCGCGGCCGCTCCTCCATGACCATTCTGGTCAACGCCTTCACCGACGACAGCGGTGAGAAAGACCCCGCCATCAGCGGCCATTTCATGATGGTCGCCGTCGATGGCGACGGCAGGCCGACACCCCTCCCCACTTCCGATCAATGCAACGCAGAGGATATTCATTCGTGAAGTCGCATAAGGTCCGCACCTACAAATCCGCCGAGAACCTCGCCCGCGAAGACCAGCTCGCCTGGAAGATCGCCTCGATCGCCGCCGACAACGTCGCGCTCGACGCCGATGTGGTCGAGATGATCGGCAACCGCATCATCGACAATGCAGCCGTCGCCGCGGCCTCCGTGGCGCGCCGCCCGGTGGCGAGCGCCCGGGCGCAGGCGCAGGCTCACCCCTTCCTGCCCGGCGCTACCGTGTTCGGTCTTTCCACCGCCAAGCGCATTTCGCCGGAATGGGCGGCATGGGCCAACGGCGTGGCGGTGCGCGAACTTGACTTTCACGACACCTTCCTCGCCGCTGACTATTCGCACCCGGGCGACAACATTCCGCCGATCCTTGCCGTGGCGCAGCATTGCGGCCTGTCGGGCGCGGCACTCGCCAGAGGCATCGCCACCGGCTACGAGGTGCAGGTCAATCTCGTGAAGGGCATCTGCCTGCATGAGCACAAGATCGACCACATCGCCCATCTCGGCCCCTCGGCCGCCGCCGGCATCGGCACGGCGCTGGGGCTTTCCGCCGAGGTGATCTATCAGGCCGTGCAGCAGGCGCTGCATGTCACCACCACCACCCGCCAGTCGCGCAAGGGCGAGATTTCGAGCTGGAAGGCCTATGCCCCGGCCTTCGCCGGCAAGATGGCGATCGAGGCCGTGGACCGCGTGCTGCGCGGCGAAGGCGCGCCCTCGCCGGCATGGGAAGGCGAGGACGGCTTCATCGCTTACCTGCTCTCCGGCCCCAAGGCCGAATATGTGGTGCCGCTGCCCGAAAAGGGCGAAGCCAAGCGCGCCATCATGGACACCTACACCAAGGAGCATTCGGCCGAATATCAGAGCCAGGCGCTGATCGATCTGGCACGCCGCTTGGGACCAAAGGTCGGCGACCTCACCAGGGTGAAGGACATCGTCATCCACACCAGCCATCACACCCACTACGTGATCGGCACCGGCGCCAACGACCCGCAGAAGATGGACCCGAAGGCCAGCCGCGAAACGCTCGACCATTCGATCATGTACATCTTCGCCGTGGCACTGGAAGACGGCGGCTGGCACCATGAGCGTTCCTATGCGCCCGAACGCGCCAACCGGCCTGAAACGGTGGCCCTGTGGCACAAGATCTCCACCGTGGAGGACCCGGAGTGGACGCGCCGCTACCACAGCCATGATCCGAAGGAAAAGGCGTTCGGCGGCCGCGTCACCGTCACCCTTCAGGATGGTTCGGTCATCGAGGACGAGCTGGCGATCGCCGATGCGCATCCGCTGGGCGCCCGCCCCTTCACCCGCCCGGACTACGTCAACAAGTTCCGCACGCTGGCCGAGGGTGTCGTGGAAAAGGCCGAGCAGGATCGCTTCATCGCAACCGTCGAGCGCCTCATGGAGCTGAAGCCGGAAGAACTGTCGGGTCTCACCTTCACGGTCGCGCAGGACAAGCTCGGCCCGGCCGCCGCCACCGGCATTTTCGACTGGAAGAGATAGGGAGGAAGTAATGAGCGCATTCAAGCCGAAGAAGTCCGTTGCCCTGTCCGGCGTCGTTGCCGGCAACACGGCGCTGTGCACCGTCGGGCGCACCGGAAACGATCTCCACTATCGCGGCTACGACATTCTCGACGTGGCCGAGACCTGCGAGTTCGAGGAGATCGCCCATCTCCTCGTCCACGGCACGCTGCCGACGCAGGCCGAGCTTGCCGCCTACAAGGCCAAGCTGAAGGCCCTGCGCGGGCTGCCGGATGCGGTCAAGCGCACGCTGGAGCTGTTGCCGGCCGCGACCCATCCGATGGATGTGATGCGCTCCGGCGTCTCCGCTCTCGGCTGCGTGCTGCCGGAAGCGGCGGACCACAACCTGCCCGGCGCGCGCGACATTGCCGACCGGCTGATGGCCTCGCTCGGTTCGATGCTGCTCTACTGGCACCACTATGCCCATAACGGGCGGCGCATCGAGGTCGAGACCGATGACGACAGCATCGGCGGTCACTTCCTGCACCTTCTACACGGCAAGGCACCGAAGGCCTCGCATGTGAAGGCGATGCACATCTCGCTGATCCTCTATGCGGAGCACGAGTTCAACGCTTCGACCTTCACCGGGCGCATGATCGCCGGCACCGGCTCGGACGTCTACTCGGCCATCACAGGGGCCATCGGCGCACTGCGGGGGCCGAAGCACGGCGGGGCCAACGAGGTCGCCTTCGAGATCCAGAAGCGCTATGCCGATCCCGACGAGGCGGAAGCCGATATTCGCCACCGCGTCGAGGCGAAAGAGGTCGTCATCGGCTTCGGCCATCCGGTCTATACGGTAAGCGACCCGCGCAACAAGGTCATCAAGACCGTGGCGCGCCAGCTCTCCGTCGAAGCCGGATCGACGAAGATGTTCGACATAGCCGAGCGCATCGAATCCACCATGGCCGATGCCAAGGCGATGTTCCCGAACCTCGACTGGTTCAGCGCGGTCTCCTATCACATGATGGGCGTGCCGACGGCCATGTTCACGCCGCTGTTCGTCATCTCGCGCACCAGCGGCTGGGCCGCGCACATCATCGAGCAACGCGTCGACAACAAGATCATCCGACCTTCCGCCAATTACACGGGACCGGAAAATCTGGAATTCGTGTCGATCGAGCGCCGTGGCCGGCCGGCCGAAAAATCCAAGGCAGCCTGAGGAAAAGCATGCCCTATCTCGTCTCTTCAGACCTTCCGCAACACTCCGCAGGCGAGCGCTTCCGGGCGCTCGTCGCAAGCGGCGGCATCACTCGCCTTCCCGGAGCTCATAACGGCATGGCCGCCCTGCAGGCCAAAGCCGCCGGCTTCGAGGGGCTTTACCTGTCAGGCGCGGCCATGACTGCCTCGATGGGCATTCCCGATCTCGGCATCATCACCGTCGACGAAGTGGCCTTCTTCATCCGCCAGATTGCGCGTGCCTCCGGCCTGCCGCTGCTGGTCGACGGCGACACCGGCTATGGCGAAGCACTCAACGTCATGCACATGGTGCGCACCTTCGAGGAGGCGGGCGCCGGTGCTGTTCACCTCGAAGACCAGCTTCTGCCCAAGAAATGCGGCCACCTCAACGACAAGAAGCTGGCCGACGCCAACGACATGGCGGCCAAGGTCGCCGCTGCGGCAAAGGCGCGGCGCAACCTCTACATCATCGCGCGCACCGATGCGGCGGCCAGCGAAGGCATGGACGGCGCCGTGGCGCGGGCAAAGCTCTACATGGAAGCGGGTGCGGATGCGATCTTCCCCGAAGCGCTGAATACGGCGGACATGTTCCGCGAATTCGCCGCGCGCATGCCGGGCGTGCCGCTGCTCGCCAACATGACCGAATTCGGCCGCACGCCCTTCTTCACGGCCGACGAGTTCGAGGCGATGGGCTACAAAATGGTGATCTGGCCGGTTTCCTCGCTGCGCGTCGCCAACAAGGCGCAGGAAAAGCTTTACGCGACGCTGAAGCGCGACGGCTCGACAAAGGCGATGGTGCCCGAAATGCAGACCCGGGCCGAGCTCTACGACATGATCGACCTTGCCGGTTACGAGGCGCTCGACGCCTCCATCGTGGCGACGGTGGTGCCGACGCCGGTCTGAAGACCGAGGCCCCGGAACCGGTCCGTCAGAGCCGTTTAGTATTTCACGGAATCACTGAACAGCTCCAAGTCTTTGATTCGTCGCGTTTCCGAACCGGAAAAGTGGTTCCACTTTTCCTGGAAACGCTCCAGTCTTCAGCAATGGCCGCCCGGCAAGCCGGGGCGGCCATTCGCTTTTCGTAGCTGCCGGCGCGGCTGCCGGAGTGCCGGACAGGTCAGTCGTTGATAGCCGTTATCCGGATTTCGCCCGGCTCCCCGACAGCCGAAAACCAGATTTCGCCGTCGCCAACCATGACCCCCTGCCAGTTCGCGAACAGGCTCTCATAGGCTTGCGCCTCAAGGGCATGCTTCACCTTTGCGGTGACGACCTGATCGTAATCGGCAACGAAATGGGCGGCATCGCGGATTTTCACCGACTTGCCCTTTATCCGGGCCTGAAACGGATAATCCACCATCGCCGCGAAGGACTTCTTGTCACCCTCTGCGACCGCTTTCTTCAGCGCCGTGAAAAAGCTGTGGTAGCGGTCGTGCTCGCCGAACAGGGAATCGAGGCTGGCATTCATCTCGTCGGCTGTCTGCGCACTGGCCGGGAGAGGCATCGCCACGCCAGCCAGAAGTGAAATGCCTGCTGCGATAAACAGTCTGCGCATGTTTTCCCTCTCCTTTGCGGAAGCTCTCAACCCGCCCACCGTAGCATGGGCGTGGGCCCTTCAAAATCGGACGGCGCAGCGAAAACATCGGCCCGCACTCACAATTCGCCCACCCGGAACCTTGCTGCTTCCGCCATCATGAGCGACATGGAATCACAGATGCCGAAACCGGAGATGTCAGCCATGACTGGTACAGTGCCGCAACACGTTCCCGCCTCCGAAGTGCGGATCCAGTCCATCGCCCGCGCCAAAGCCCTGCTGGATGCCATGGCCGGCGGCGAATGGATTTCGCTGCGGGATCTGGCCCAGCGCACCGGACTTGTGAAAACCACGGCGTTCAACCTCATCAAGGCGCTGGTCGAGACGGGGCTCGCCGAGCACGATACGGGAACGGGCTCCTATCGGCTCGGACTTCAGCACCTCGTCTATGGAAACGCGGTGGCCCGCCGGCTGGACATCGCCACGATTGCACGTCCGCATCTGACCGCCCTGTGCGCGCAGACGCGTGAGACGATCAACCTTGCCATTCCAGGCCCCGCTGACGTGTTCATCGCGGAGAGCCTCGAAGGCAGTTACAATCTGCGCGTTTCCTCCTATTCCGGCACGAGGGCTTCCTATCATTCCACCGCCTGCGGGCGCGCGCTGCTGGCTTACCAGCCCGAGGATTTCCGGCGCTTCATCTATGAGGTCGCGCCGCTGCAGAAACTGACGCCCAACACCATTACCGACCCGGAAGAACTCGAAAGCGTATTACAGGACTGCCGCACCAGAGGATGGACGCAGGAGTTCGAGGAAAACGAATCCGGCAGTGCGTGCATAGCGGCCCCGATTTTCGGTCCGGGCGGCAATGTCGTTGCCTCCGTCAGCATCGCCGGCCCTGCCTCACGGTTCGATGGCCCGGCCGTCTCGCGCCTTTCCGATATCCTCATTACCAGCCTCGCCGGCATCACCCGGGATCTCGCCGGCCAGTCCTGACAGACGCGGAACATGCCCAAATTTCTGATATCTTATAATGTAGGATGATTTTTTCAGAATTAACCTCGATAACGATAAATCGTGATGGTTTATCGTGATGATCAGCTTGATAAAGGCTAAAATTCCGTATTAGACTGCCGCATGAACATCGGAAGTCGTCCTACATTATGCGACTAACGATCTTATGGGGAGCGGGGCACTGAGACATGCCTGTACCGTCGCGGCCAGCCCGTGGCGGCCACAGACTGCAGCCTCTGTGAGCGCACCGCCTCATCTGTCTTATCGGAGCAAGACATGACTGCCTCAAGCAACGCCATCACATCGGACCTTCTGTCCTTCACCAGATCGGCGGAGGCCATCCGGCACAACTCCCAATGGATGGCGGGCGGCGTTAACAGCAATTTCCGCCTGAACATCTCCCCCACGCCGCTGGTGATCGAGCGCGGCGAAGGTCCCTTTCTGTATGACGTCGATGGCAATCGGCTGATCGACTACTATCTGGGCATGGGACCGATGATCCTCGGGCACAACCCCGCAGCCCTGACACAGGCCGTCAAAAGGCAGATCGACGACGGCATTCTGTTCGGCGCGCAGAGCGCTGTCGAAGCCGAGGCTGCGCGGCTGGTCTGCCAGATGGTCCCATCCGCTGAGCGCATGCGCTTCGGCGGTTCCGGCTCCGAAGTTGATCAGGCGGCCCTTCGCCTTGCACGCGCCGCCACGGGGCGCCGGAACATCATCAAGTTCGAGGGCCATTATCACGGCTGGTTCGACAATGTGCTGTGGTCGACGGCACCCGCACCCGACGCCGCCGGCCCGCGCGAAGCACCGAAGGCTGTCGCGGGCAGCAAGGGGCAACTTGCCGATACCGCCGACACGCTGGCCGTGTTGCCATGGAACGATCCGGAGCTTCTGGAAGCCCGCCTCGCGCAGGGAGATATCGCCGCCGTCATCATGGAAGCCGCGATGTGCAATGCGGGCGCCGTCCACCCCCTTCCCGGCTATCTGGAAGGCGTTCGCGAGGCCTGCACCCGCCACGGCACGATCCTCATCTTCGATGAGGTCATCACCGGTTTCCGCCTCGCCCCCGGCGGCGCACAGGAATTGTTCGGCGTCACGCCCGATCTTTCAACCTTCGGCAAGGCGATCGCCAACGGCTTCCCCGTCGCCGCCATCGCCGGCCGGGCCGACCTTCTGGACATGTTCGTGAGCGGCGGCGTCGTGCATGGCGGCACCTACAATGCACAGCCCATCGCCATGGCGGCCACCGTTGCAACCCTGCAGTCGCTGAAGCCGTCGCTTTACGAAGAGATCGCCGTCAATGGCACAAGGCTGATGGATGGCATGCGCGAGATTTTCGCACGGCATGGCGTCAAAGCCGTGGTCGAAGGCTTTCCGCAGGTCTTCCATGTCGCCTTCGGGCTTGAGCAGCCGGCACGGGACTATCGCGATCTGGCGCGCATGAACCGGCGGGCGTACGTCGCCTTCACCACCGCCCTGCTGCATCGCGGCGTGCGAGCCCTCGAACGCGGCGCATGGTTCATGTCGATCGCCCATGACGACGCGGTGGTCGCCTCCACGCTGGAAGCGGTCGAAGGTGCCCTGAAGCAGATCAGGGCCGATGGCGCGATCTGAGCCACATCATCGGTCGCGGATCAGGACCGGGTGGAAGCACCCGGCTCCAGCTTCACCGGCAGGATGATCTCATGAGAGCTGAACGTTGCCGCCTGAAGCCGCGCGATCAGCTCCGCCGCGGCCCGCTCGCCCAGCGCATGGGCGGCGGAACGCACCGTGGTCAGCACCGGATCGACATAGCGCCAGAAATCGAAGGCATTGAAGCCGGTGATCTGGATATCTTCCGGAACCCGCAATCCGTGAGCAATACAGGCCTTCATCGCCCCCACCGCCATCTGGTCGTTGCCGCCGACAATGGCATCAGGCGCCGTGCGGCTGCGCAGGGCGGCGAGCGTTTCGGCATAGTTGACGTCAAAACTCTCGTCGGCGCAGCGGATCACTTCGGGCGACGGCAGGCCAGCCTCCCGCCACACGGAGGCAACGCCTTCCATACGCGCCCGCATTGCCGGCCATTCGGTCTGCGGCATCAGCATCCAGCAGGTGCGGGTGCCGTTGGCGATGAGATGCCGCGCAATCTGGCGACCGCCATCGAAATCATCCTGCCGGATGATCGTGCAGTCGTCATGGGCCGGGCGCTGGTGCTCCTGCAGGAGCACGAACGGCACACGCAGGGTGGCCAGCTCGCTCACGAACCATTTGCGCTGCACCTCGTCGCCCGAGAGAATGGCCACCATGCCATCGGCTTCAATGTTCTGAAACAGGCCAGACGTGCGGAAATCCGAAGGCTTGATGCCACGCAGGATCAGGCTGTAGGCATGCGCCGTGAGATAGTTGGTCAGACCCGTCACCTGCGCGGTGATGAAGGGGTCGGAAAGAAAGTCGGGGTCTTCCACGACGATCAGCATGCCGATCGTCCATTGCTGGGAAAGCCGCAGCCGCCGTGCCGCCACCGAAGGCCGATACCCAAGCCGCTCGACGACATCGCGCACGTTCTGCGCCGTGGTTTCAGCCACGCGCCCGCGCCCGTTCAGCACATTGGAGACGGTCATCGCCGAGACTCCCGCCTCGCGCGCCACATCCTTGATCGTTACCGGCTTGTCCGACATATGCATCTCTGGCTGTTTTCTCTGGTTTGACCGAAAACCAATCCAGTCTGCAATAGAGCGTTTCGGCTTTTCCCGCCGTTGCGCCCGTTCATCATCATCGCCGGGTGGAAATAGTGCCCGAAACAATGAACCGCCGGACGCTATACATCATCCGGCGGCCCGATCATCTGATACGAAAGTCCTGAGCCAGGACTAGGCTCAGGACTCATTGGTCAGATCCAGAAGATGACGGCTGCGGCGATGCATATCGCTGAGAAGAAGGTGTGAGCGCATCGGTCGTAGCGTGTGGCGATGCGGCGCCAGTCCTTGAGCTTGGCGAACAGGTTCTCGAC
>NZ_JCAKKP010000029.1:0-15930 GCF_059509755.1 Aquamicrobium sp. YD-1-mutant5 | reverse complement strand
CCTAGGCGGTAAACCCATAAATTCGATTGTCGGCTGACGCTGGCCGTGATTCAAGGCTTCCGAATGAGGGAGCCCTGATGACGCGCCGCCGCTATGAACTCACCGACCATGAATGGTCGATCCTGTCGCCGCTGTTGCCCAACAAGCCACGGGGCGTTCCTCGTGTCGATGATCGACGGGTCCTGAACGGCATCCTCTGGCGGTTCCGGACCGGCTCTCCCTGGGCGGAAATTCCCGAGCGTTACGGCCCGCCCACAACCTGCTACAACCGCTTTGTCCGATGGCGGAAGGCGGGCGTCTGGGATCGACTTCTTGAAGCGGTTTCAGAGGCTTATGACGGCGACATCGTCATGATCGACTCCACCTGTGTTCGCGTTCACCAGCACGCGGCCACGGGAAAAAGGGGGATGGAGACGATGGTGGCATGGGACGTTCCCGCGGCGGGCTCACGAGCAAAATCCATGCGCTCGTCGATGCGGAAGGCCGACCCGTCAACCTACGCCTGACCGGTGGCCAGATCGCCGATTGCACCGAGGCCGACGCGCTCACGGACGAACTAAGCGAAGGCGACATCCTACTTGCTGACAAGGGCTATGACAGCAACGCCATCCGGGCCAAGGCGGCCGAGCGAGGGGCTTGGGCCAATATCCCGCCGAAGGCAAACCGCAAGGGAAGCTTCTCATTCTCAGGCTGGGTCTACAGGCAACGAAATCTCGTGGAGCGGTTCTTCAACAGGATCAAACACTTCCGAGGCATAGCCACTCGCTACGACAAGCGCCCGGAAAACTACCTCGCCGCCGTCAAATTCGTCGCAGCGAGGATTTGGTGTCAGAGTTTATGAGTCGACCGCCTAACTGTGCTGTTTAACTGATCAGTCAGACTTTACCTGCCGCTTACCTTCTCGGTCAACGCATGTTCTACTACCAACCTTCAGCCTCTGAGAACGGTAACGGACCGATGGCTCTCGCAGTGTATGGAAGACGCAGAAGACGGCGGGCGTTTCCATTGAGGATCAACAGACGCTGTTGCTCGTCCAAGGGCGCCGCATCGATCCAATCTCGACCAGGACGGTTGGCGACATAGGGCCAATCCACCGAGAACATGATGCGATCTGCTCCCATCTCAGTCAGTGCGCAGATTAGCGCCGCGTTTGAGAAATTACCGCTCGTCGTAACGTAGAAATGGCGCAGGAAACGCTCACGGAAAAAGCGTTGGCCACCGTTATCGCGGGCAAGCGATTCATCAATTCGCTCCAGCAGAAACGGAATTGCCTCCCCCATATGACCGAGAATGAATTGCAAGTTGGGGAACAATTCCGGAATTCGCCCCAGCATCATGCGAATGGCTATCACCATCGTCTCAGCGGTGAAACCCGCAGCGGCCATGCCGAACATCGGAAATCGCTCCGTCCAATCGGCATAATAAGCACGCGTCACGGCCGGATGGGGAAAGGATGGATGAAGATAGATCGGCACGCCGAGGCGTTCAGCTTCCGCGTAAAGCGGGAAATGGCTCTCGTCATCCGGAAAGACACCATTCGTCAAACCGTGCAGCATCGCACCACGAAAACCCAATGTTTCCACGGTGCGCGCCATTTCACGGGCAGCGGCGTCTGGGGCCGTCATCGGTAGCGAGGCGAACCCAGCGAACCGCCGGTTTCCATCAATGGCCACAGCAAGATAATCGTTAATCTTCTCTGACCAGCTGAGGGCCTCGTCTGCGGGCAAAGACTGTGCCGCGCCTGGGGCGTGGGACAGCACCTGAATCTCAATTCCCGCTGCATCCATATCGGGCAGCCTGTTTTCCAAG
Organism: Aquamicrobium sp. YD-1-mutant5; assembly: GCF_059509755.1. Lineage (NCBI taxonomy): Bacteria > Pseudomonadati > Pseudomonadota > Alphaproteobacteria > Hyphomicrobiales > Phyllobacteriaceae > Aquamicrobium > Aquamicrobium sp. YD-1-mutant5. The sequence goes on along the minus strand of NZ_JCAKKP010000029.1, from coordinate 14,121 downwards.
GGTCCGGTCAAAGCGGCTACCGGTCCGGCGACACCATACCGGGCCACAAACTCTGGATGGGCAAAATGTTCTTCAAGAGCAATGGCTTGAGCTGTGGGCATCCCGATGGTCCTCCTCGTACAAACGGCTATCCGCTTCTGAAGCTATCATCGTCCTGCAAAAATTGCATTGACTAATCGATCAGTCAGGATAGTTTTTACGAGCCGACGGGAGGTCGGCTGTGCCGTCACATCAACAAGCCGGCACTTTTGAGGGAGGATCAAATATGCGACTCGTTGTTGCATTCCTGGCCGCTATGGCCACGAGCCCTGCATGGGCCGACACCATCAGCGCCACAGTTGTCGCGGGACATCCCGAGGTGTTCCGGTGGGTGAAAATGTTTCCGGTAGCCTTTGAGCCTGCGGTAGAAAAGGCGCTGGAAGGAACCGGGCACCAGATCAGCCTCACCAACCAGTTCGGCGGCTCGATTGCCGGGGTTGGCGAAGAGCTTGAAACGGTTGAGGACGGCCTAGCCGAAATCGGTATCATCCAGAGCCTGTTTGACCCGGCAAAGATGCCGCTCCAAAACGTCACCTATTACACGCCCTTCGTCAGTCCAGACCCCCGGACAGTCAACGAGTTGATGAACGAGCTGGTGCTCACGGACCCGCGACTGCAAGCTGCATTCACCCAGCACAACATTGTGCCTTTGGGTGGACCACTGGCAGTCGATGACTATCTTCTGTTGACGACGTTTCCGGTGAAGTCGATCGAGGACCTCAAGGGACGAAAAATTGCCACAGCCGGCGCCGCGGTCAGCTGGCTCGACGGCACCAGTGCAGTTGGCGTCTCCGGCCAGAGCCCGCTTTATTACAACGACATCAAGACTGGCGTATACGAAGGCGTCATCCTGTTTGCCACCGCCGCATTGCCTGCCAAACTGCACGAAGTCGCGCCATACATCACGCGCGTCGGCTTCGGCGCCCAATATGCAGGTACGATTGGCGCCAATGCGGAATGGTTCCAAAGTCAACCTACAGAGGTACAGGAGGCACTGCGTGAGGGCGCCAAGGTAGCCGGTGAATGGTATCTGAGGTCGCTCGAACAAGGCACGGACGCAGCTTTGGCGAAAATGGCGGCGGAAGGTGCAACCATCACCGTCGCTCCTGAGGATATGCGCAAAGCCTGGGCGGCGGGCATGAAGAACATCGCGAAGGAATGGGCGAAGAAGGCCGACAGCAGCGGGCTTCCCGGCTCGGAAGTTCTGACGCTCTATATGGAACGCATGCGCAGCGCCGGCGTGAAGCCGCTTCGCGACTGGGACAAGGAGTAACGGGCATGGCCAGTTCCTTGAACGCAGTCTCACGCGGACTCGATGCCGTGATCGACAGCCTGAATCTTATTGGGTCAGTGTTAATCGGAGGATTGGTGCTCCTGGTCAGCGCCGACGTCGCATTCCGGAATTTCGCCAATCAGCCAATTATGGGCGTGCCGGAAATCGTAGCGCTCTCTATCGTTGGAATCGTATTCCTGCAACTGCCATACGCCATGCGCGAGCATCGACTTACTCGTTCGGATGCAATTCCGGACATGCTTGCCAGATGCAACCCAAGCCTGCACCGTTGGATGGAGGTCATATTCAATCTGCTGGCGCTGGTCGTGGTTGTTCTCATCCTCCGATTCACTTGGCCGCTGGCTGAAAAGGCCATCACCGACAACCTCTTCATCGGAGCGACCGGCACGTTCACCGCTCCGCTATGGCCGGTGCGGATCGCTGTCATCGTGTCCTGTGTCGTCATGCTGATGCAGCTTGTCCGACAAATCTCGGGACAGGTCGGGGGTGGACAATGACGCCTTTCGACATCGGGCTCATTTGCATAGCGGTCATGGTCGTGCTGGTTCTGGCGGGGCTCTACGTCCCGATCGCTCTGATCGCGACATCCTTCTGCGGCGTCTGGGCCATCAAAGGCTCTCCGGTTCTGGCCAGTAAGATGCTGGGCATGGCGGTTAACGATTCCATCGCCAGCTATTATTTCGGGATCATTCCACTGTTCGTGCTCATGGGCTTCCTGGTGGCCGAAAGCGATCTGGGCCAAGACGCCTATGATGTCGCCAACGCCGTCCTTGGTCGCCTGACCGGCGGGCTTGCCATGGGCACCGTTGGCGCCAACGCCATCTTCGCCGCTATCACTGGCATTTCCATCGCCTCGGCCGCAGTCTTCACCAAGGTCGCAGTGCCGGAGATGGTGCGTCACGGCTATACCCGCCGTTTCGCCGCAGGCGTGGTCGCTGGCTCATCGGTGCTGGGAATGCTAATACCCCCTAGCCTCCTGCTCATCCTTTATGCGGTTTTGACAGAACAATCGGTCGGCGACCTCTTTCTGGCCGGAGTTGTACCTGGCCTGCTGCTGGCAGCCATCTTCTGCCTGCTGATCGTGGCGATGACCATCTTGACTCCGGGCTTCACCGGAAAGCCGGATCGCTCCGCCGCAAAGAAGGAGACCGCTCGCAGCATTGCCCAAAAATCTTTGCCCATCCTTCTCTTGATTGTCTGTGTCCTGGGCGGAATATACGGCGGGCTGTTCACGCCCGTTGAAGCAGGCGCCATCGGCTGCGCCGGTGCGTTTATTCTGGGTCTCGCCAAGCGCAAGTTGACTCTGCGTCGACTGCGAGTCGTGCTCCTGGAAACCGGCATCATCACGTCGACCATCTGCTTCCTGATCATCGCTGCGCAGATGTACTCTCGAATGCTGGCGTTTTCACAGGTCCCGCAGGAATTCGGGGCTCTCATCGCAGGGTCTGACATGGGATTTCTTCCTGTGCTTCTGCTTTACCTGCTTGCGGTGATCCTACTGGGCATGATTCTCGACAGCTCATCGATCATGCTCATCATGGTGCCGATCATGCTGCCGATTCTAGCGCAGCTTGACGTCGACCTGATCTGGTTTGGCATCCTGACTGTCGTGGCGGTCGAAATCGGCCTCCTGACACCACCGTTCGGCATATCCCTCTTCGTCATCAAAGCGACGATAAACGATCCGTCAGTTGGCCTGGGCGAGGTATTTGCCGGCGCGTTTCCCTTCGCGCTGTCGATGCTGCTTGCTGTAGGCCTGTTGATAGCTTTTCCCGGCATTGCCACCGGTATTCTCACCCTTACACCATGAGACCCATTCCTTATGCCTCAACTCATTGATCTCTCCGTAACGCTCGAGGCCGGACTTCCGTCCGATCCAGCGTTCATGCTGCCGCAGATTGAATATTTCCGGCACAGCCAGACAGCAGACCAGATAACCTCTTTTTTTCCTGGTCTGACGGTCGAAGACCTGCCGGGCCAAGAGGGCTGGGCGATAGAGAAACTGACGCTCTGGACGCACAACGGCACGCATCTCGATGCCCCATACCACCACCATTCGACGATGAATGGCGGAGCCCGAGCCATTGCTATCGATGAAGTACCCCTGGAATGGTGCTTCGCACCCGGCGTGAAGCTCGACTTCCGCCACTTTCCCGACGGATATGTCGCCACGCCCCAAGATGTAGAGGGTGAATTGCGCCGTATCGGGCATCAACTGCGAGCTCTCGACATCGTCTTGGTCAACACCGCGGCTGGCGGCCGCTACGGCCATGGCGACTATCTTGCCCGCGGCTGCGGCCTCGGACGAGCGGCGACGGAATGGCTGCTGGAACGGGGGGTACGCGTAACCGGAACAGATGCCTGGTCCTGGGACGCACCATTTTCGCATACAGCGAAAACCTGGGCCGAAACCCACGATCCGTCGATCATCTGGGAAGGCCATCGCGCCTCCATGACGACGGGATACTGCCACATGGAGAAGCTGGCAAACTTGGATCTGCTACCATCCAGCGGGTACCAGGTCTCCTGCTTCCCATTCAAGATCAAAGGCGCCTCGGCCGGTTTCATCCGGGCAGTCGCTATTCTCGACGAGCCGGAGGCGAAATGACCAACAAGCAACGCACGATCATCACTTGCGCCATTACCGGAGCAATCCATACGCCGACCATGTCGGATGCTCTGCCCTACACCGCAGACGATATCGCAATTCAAGCGATCGGGGCAGCGGAAGCGGGCGCCGCGATCCTGCATCTCCATGCGCGGCGTCCTGAAGACGGCGGCGTGACTATCGAACCCAATGTCTTTGCCGCTTTTCTGCCACAGATAAAGCAAGCAACAAATGCCGTCATAAATATATCGACCGGCGGCAGCCTGAAGAACACGATCGAAGAGCGCATCGCGCCCGCTCTCAGGTTCTCGCCGGAAATGTGCTCGATGAACATGGGAAGCATGAACTTCTCATTTCATCCGCTCGCAAAACGTTATGATACCTGGAAATTCGACTGGGAGCGGGATTATGTCACCCAGTCGGATACATACATCTTCCGCAACACCTTTGCCGACATCGAGAATGCAGCGAAGACACTCGCACCTCATGGCATCAAGTTCGAGCACGAATGCTACGATGTTGGCCATCTCTACAACCTGCGCTTCTGCATGGACATCGGCCTATTCAAGGCGCCGATCTTTATCCAGTTCATTTTTGGCATCCTGGGCGGCATAGGCCCGGAAATTGACAATCTCATCTTCATGAAGCGCACCGCCGACAGGCTCTTTGGCGATGACTATCACTGGTCTGTGCTCGGCGCGGGCGCCGCACAGATGAGCCTCGCTACAACCGCCAGCCAAATGAAGGGGAATGTTCGCGTGGGCCTTGAAGACAGCCTATTCGTCAGCCGCGGGAAGCTCGCCGAGAGCAATGCGCAGCAGGTCGCGAAGATCCGCAGGATTATCGAAGACCTTGGGTGCGAAATCGCCTCGCCCGACGAAGCGCGAGAAATCCTCGGCCTGAAAGGCGCCGACAGTGTCGCGTTTTAAAGAGGAACCAATGAAGAAAACCTATCCTGATGCGGATGCGGCTCTCGACGGACTGCTATTCGACGGCATGACCATTGCCGCTGGTGGCTTCGGGCTATGCGGCATTCCTGAACTCCTGATCGAAGCCTTACGTCGAAGTGGAGCAAAGAATTTAACCGTCGCGTCGAACAATTGTGGTGTCGATGGCTTCGGCCTCGGCGTTCTCCTTCACACAAGACAGATCAGCAGGATGATTTCGTCCTATGTCGGAGAAAACGCCGAATTCATGCGCCAGTATCTCGCAGGCGAACTGGAACTGGAATTCAATCCGCAAGGCACATTGGCCGAGCGAATGCGCGCAGGCGGCGCAGGCATTCCTGGCTTCTACACGGCGACGGGTGTCGGCACCATCGTTGCTGAAGGCAAGGAGCACAAGGAATTCAATGGACGTGTGCACATTCTCGAGAACAGTATCGTCGCCGACCTCTCGATTGTGAAGGCGTGGAAAGCCGACCATTCCGGAAATCTGGTCTTCCGCAAGACCGCGCGAAACTTCAATGTGCCGGCTGCGACTTGCGGCAAGGTATGCGTCGCTGAGGTCGAGGAAATCGTGCCGCTAGGCAGTCTCGACCCGGATCACATCCACCTTCCCGGCATATATGTTCATCGAATTGTCTCAGGGGTACACGAGAAGCGTATCGAACAGCTCACCGTTCGCCCGAAGGAGCTCGCCTGATGCCTTGGGATCGAAACCGGATGGCTGCGCGCGCAGCACAGGAACTTCAGGACGGATGGTATGTGAACCTCGGGATCGGTATTCCGACGCTGATATCAAATCACATCCCAGCCGGGATAGCTGTCACGCTGCAATCAGAAAACGGGATGTTGGGAATGGGCCCCTTCCCTATTATAGGCGAAGAAGATCCCGACCTCATCAACGCCGGTAAGCAGACCATCACTGAACAATCGCAGACTGCCTACTTCGACAGCGCGACATCCTTTGCGATGATCCGTGGAGGCAAAATCGACATGGCTATTCTCGGCGCCATGGAGGTGTCTGAAGAAGGAGACCTCGCCAACTGGATGGTCCCAGGCAAACTCGTGAAGGGGATGGGCGGGGCCATGGATCTTGTGGCGGGCGTAAAACGTGTCGTGGTGGTCATGGACCATACCGATAAGGCAGGAAGATCCAAAGTCCTGAGATCTTGTACTTTGCCGCTGACCGGCAAAGCCGTTGTTGACCGCATTATCACAGATCTGGGTGTTCTCGATGTCGTCCCCGGCGGACTGAAGGTCGTGGAGTTGGCTGATGGGATCTCTATGGACCAGCTGCGCGCGGTGACGATGGCGAGCCTTCTAAACTGACAGAAGCCATAGATGAGTGAGATATCAATGATGTACGAGGAACTTTATAAGGTTGGAATGCCCATTCGGCGTGAAGTTCTTGGCGACGAGTACGTCGACAAGTCGCTAGCTTCGGCTGAGCAAGATGAATTGCGTCAGGCGCTGCAACAGGCGGTTACAGCGCTTGGTTGGGGCGCGACTTGGTCGCGGCAAGGGCTGGATCTGAAAACGCGCAGTCTGATCACAGTCGCCATGCTGATTGCATTGAACAGGCCACGCGAGTTGGAAACACACCTTTGCGGAGCGCTAAACAACGGCGTCACCGATGAGGAGTTACGGGAACTCCTGTTGCACGCCGGATGCTATTGCGGTTGGCCGGCGGCGTCGGATGCGGTTCGCGTCGCAAGCGACGTCTTGGCGACACATGTCAGGCCGCCACGTTCGCACTCCTAGCGTCAAAAAAGCCGTGCCGGCTCACCAAACATATGCAGACACAACAACGCGCGACAGTCGCCCTCAGGAGGGTATCGATATGAAATCAGTTGTCATCGTCGGAGCGGCTAGAACGCCGGTTGGAAGCTTCTTGGGGCCGTTGGGCACAGTCCCTGCTCACGAGCTTGGTGCAGTCGCAATTGCCGCCGCGCTTGAAAGGGCTGGCATCGATCCAGGCAGCGTTAACGAAGTGATTTTGGGCCAAGTGCTAACCGCGGGCGCGGGACAGAATCCGGCGCGACAGGCATCGGTGCTCGCGGGCGTTCCGAAAACTGCCACTGCGCTCTCGGTAAACCAGGTCTGTGGGTCAGGACTTCGCGCCGTCGCGCTGGGTGCCAACGAGATAATGAGCGGCGGTGCGGCCATCATTGTGGCAGGCGGACAAGAGTCGATGTCGCTTGCACCACATTGTCAAGCAATTCGAACGGGTGTGAAAATGGGCAATGTCAGCCTCATCGATACCATGATTTCCGACGGGCTCACTGATGCGTTTGGAGCGTACCACATGGGGGTGACCGCAGAAAACGTTGCTAAGCAATTCGTAATCAGCCGCATAAGACAGGATGATTTTGCGCTCGAAAGCCAGCGAAAAGCAGCAGCAGCTCAGGGCGCCGGGCACTTCAGGGAGGAGATCGCTCCCGTGACGATCGAGACCCGCAAGGGAAGTAGCATTGTCGACACTGACGATCATTTGCGGCCGGAGACAACGCGGGAGGCACTGGAAAAATTGCGCCCCGCGTTTCAGAAAGACGGGACTGTGACGGCAGGCAATGCGTCCGGACTAAATGATGGGGCAGCGGCGCTCCTTCTAATGTCGGAAGACGAAGCGGCACGACGTAATCTTACCCCCCTCGCTCGCATCGCTGGTTGGGCCACGGCTGGAGTGGAACCAGCTCTTATGGGAACTGGCCCTATCCCAGCTTCCAGGAACGCTTTAATAAATGCCGGCTGGCGCATTGATGAGCTCGACCGTATCGAGGCGAACGAAGCATTTGCCGCCCAAGCGTGTGCCGTAAACGACGCCATGGGATGGGATCCGGTAAAGGTCAACGTCAATGGCGGCGCTATCGCGCTGGGCCATCCAATCGGTGCATCTGGAGCACGGGTGCTTGTAACACTACTGTACGAGCTACGTCGATCGGGCACGTCGAAAGGGCTGGCCACGCTATGCATCGGTGGCGGTATGGGCATAGCGATGTGTGTTGAAGCTATGGGCCGCGAGTCGCTGCCTTTGGTTTGAGTGCCGTTGGCTTGGACATCGTGCGCCGGGCCTCTTCGGCCGATATCACCTGCGTTCAAAATGCCTACAGCCTTGTGGACCGAGAGTTTGAGGACGTCTTCAGATTTTGTGCAGAGACTAACGTAGCGTGGGTTCCTCTTTTCCCCTTGGGCGGTGCGGTGCCGGGGATGCCGAAAGTGATCGAGCAACCCCAAGTAATCGCCGTGGCAAATCGGTTGGGGGCGACGCCCTCGCAAATCGGCCTAGCCTGGTTGCTGCAGCAATCTGCAAATACCTTGCTTATTCCAGGAACGAGTAACGTTTCTCACCTTGAGGAAAACTGCGCCGCGGGTTCAGTAACTCTTGATCAAGAAGCAATACGTGAACTCGACACGATCAAGCTCAGCCATTAGGTAATCAGCTAAAGCAGCGAAGCTCTTCAATCTTGCAAGCTCCTTTCATTCGAGGCATCAAACTTCCTCACATCGCCCCGCATGCGTCCCTGCCATCGCGCAACGAACGCTTTGGTCTCCTCCGTATTGAGATGAGCGCTCAGCGCCGCCTGGTCGGTCCAGCGTTCCGCGATGAGCAGCCTGCCCATCCCCGGATCGTCAAGGGCGGCATCATAGGAGATGTTTCCAGGCCGCTGTCTTGTCATGGCCGCAAGATCCAACGCCCAGTTGTCAGTGCGGGCTCATGGAATCACCGAGACGACGCTACGCCGGCAACTCGCCGCGCTTGTCGTTGCCGGCCTTATCCTGCGGCGCGACAGCCCGAACGGTAAACGCTACGCGCACCGCAACCGGGATGGCGAGATCGAACAGGCCTACGGGTTTGACCTTACGCCGCTGCTGGCTCGTGCCACGGAACTCGCCTTGATGGCACAGGATGTCGCCGCTGAGCGCGTGCGCTTTCGTAGGGCAAGGGAAGCGCTGACGATCTGCCGTCGCGATGTGCGCAAATTGATCTCGGCCGCGCTGGAAGACGGCGCTACGGGCAATTGGGATCAGGTGGAGTCCGAGTACGTCAGCATCCTCGCACGCCTCCCGCGCTACCCGAACCGCTTACAAGTTGAGACCACGCTCGACGAAATGCAGCTCCTACGGGAAGAGGTGCTCAACATCCTGGAAATGCAGCTTAAAACAGATGGAATGCACGGCAATGCCATTCGGGATGACCGCCACATACAGAATTCAAATACCGAATCCATAACTGAACTTGAACCTAGCTCTGGAAAAGAGCAGGGCGGAAGCCTCGGGTATAAGCCACAAGCTAACAGCGCGCCGATCGAGCGGGAGAAGGCGAAGCCTGAACCGATAAAGGCTTTCCCGCTTGGAATGTTCTCCGGGCCTGTGACGGCAAGGTCGAAATGTCCGTCGAGGTGCAAAGTAGAAATGTCCGAGAAGTCGCCGCATGGGACGAGGACCAGCCCCGATCTGAGCGGCTGATCCCGGTTGCAAGATCAGATCGGGGCGGGTGAGAACCACCCCTCGGCTTTAGCTTTGAGGCTATTCGAACGAGCATTCACTCTGCGGCTTGCTGTCGCAACAGTGCCTTCTCATGTCGCGCGATGATCGCCGGATCGTTCATGTAATCTGTCCGGGGACCGGGTTTCCGGCCACGCGGTTTATAGCCAATCTTCTCGCTGTTGGTCTTTACGTCCGGCTTCGACTGCTGATCCTGGCGTTCCTTGATATAGGCCAGAACATCACCCAGTCGCTTGTTCTCCGTGATCGCCGCATGCGTCACCCGCTGGTCCTTGTCGAACACCGTGTAGGGCAGGGAATACCCTTTCCAACGCACGTCCAGGCGACCGTCCGCATAGGCATAGGTCTCGACATAACGACCAACCAGCCCCCGCGTCACATCGGTCTCCTGCAGCATGATCCGCTTGCGCTCGAACGAAAACGGCAGCTGCGCTCCGACATAACGTTGCTCGCGCTTGCACAGGATCTCCGCCAATCGGTCCGGCCCCAGATTGATCGGCCGGTGTAAATCATCGGACCGGGCAGGGACCACCGCAAACCGCCTGTTGTAATCCTCCATGAAGCCCGGCAAGAACGCATTGCCAGCCTCCATATCGTCGATGCCAGCCAGCCGCAGCTCCTTGACCAGCCGATCCTGCAGCGTCCGATTCATCCGCTCGACGCGGCCCTTGGCCTGGCTCGAATTCGCGCAAAGAATCTCGATGTTTAACTCGCAAAGTGCACGCCCGAACTGGGTCATGCCCTGGCCACCCCTGGCATCCTTCTTCGCCACCCGGAACACCGAATGCTTGTCCGAGTAAAAGGCGATCGGTGCGCCGTGACGCTGGAGATAGAGATCTAGCGCCTCGAAGTAGGTGAAGGCACTTTCCGAGCGCACGAAGCGCAATTGCATCAGCCTGCCAGTCGCATCATCGACAAACACCAACAGCGAGCATGGCGGTCCGCGATCCTCGAACCAGCGATGCTCCGACCCATCGATCTGCACCAGTTCGCCATAAGCTTCGCGGCGCAGACGCGGCTGATGAAACGTCCGACGCTGTTTGCGTGACAACCACAGTCCAGCCTCGGACATCCAACCGCGCACCGTCTCGCGCGACACGCGCAAACCATCGCGTTCAGCAAGCTTCTCCGTCGCCAAGGTCGGACCGAAATCCGCATAACGTTCGCGCACCAGCATCATCGCATAATCCCGAACGCCGTCGCTGATCCGGTTGTTCGATGGCCGGCCGATCGCCTTGTGCCGGATCGACGCCGCGCCGCCAGTCCGTATCCGCTCCAGAAGCCGGCGCACCTGGCGCTCGCTCAGGTCAAGCACATGCGCCGCTGACACCGTCGTCATCCGTCCGCCGGCGACCTTCGATAACACCTCGATCCGCCGCAGATCGCGCTCGCTCATCGCTATCAATCCCATCTGCAATCTCCCAGGCATCATTCAGACCCGGGGAGTGTGACATTCCAACTTTGCAGAAACAGGACATTCCAACTTTGCGGCTACAGGGCCTGCCCCCAGATAACTGATTATGGGCCCGGCGGGCGCATCGAGCACTGGCGCGAACTCATGAAGGCGGCCATCGTTGTGCGCTCAATGCTCGGCGTCAGCCCCTCTGCCTACGAGGAGGCGTGTAACGCCATGGGACCGGAGAATGCTGCGGTGGCGATGGCATGTATTCTCGAGCGGTCAAATTTCATAACGTCGGCAGGCGGCTATCTGCGGGATCTTACCAGGCGCTCTGAGCGCGGCGAGTTTTCCCTTGGGCCTATGTTGATGGCTCTGATGAAGGCAACTGACCAAAGAGACCGAAGAACTGCGTGACGATGGAGCGACGCAGCGGGCCGACAAGCGGCGAAATCCGCTCCCGAGCCTTCAATAGGTCGCTTGTCAGCCGTTTTTTTTCGTGATTTTCTTTTCTGATACAGGGAGTTACTGGCGCTGAACGCCAGTTCTGAGGGGTCGCCAGCCTATGTGGAAAGCAAAGGAAAAACAGATCGGCGTCGAGCAGATCAACGGTCATGTGCCCAGGAGGAACCGCTTGATCACCGGTCGAGCGCCGGAGAATATCGAAATGCTGTTCACACCCGCCGAGCTGTACGGGGCGATGGCGCAATGCTCCAGCAGGGCGAAGATGGACCAGCGCGCCGCGAAGGCTCAGGTCCAGATGTGCCGACACCTTATCGCCCGGCACGTTGATGACAAGAATGAGCGCTTTGCGTTGCTAGATACTGCCCGGACCCTCAAGGACTACGTCGGAAAGACGATGACCGGCCTGGTCGGCGACGGCATTGCCTACCTCCAGATGGTCCGGGATGGATACCGCTGGGTGGATCATTTCGAAAACCATGAAGTCCACGGCAAACGTCCGACCACTCGTTCTCCGGATTACGTCTTCAGCCGTTCGGGGGATATGTTTGTCGCCCTTGCGGAGTCGAAAGCGACCAAGGGAGCGTCCAGGGCAGCTTTCACGAAGACTGTCAGGGAAGGCTACAAGGAGCAGGTCGAGCCTTATCTGGGTCGCAAAATCGGTTCCTGGGTAGCGTCGCATGGCTATGCGGTCGGCAGCTGGATGAAATCTGTAAAGAAAGCGGAGATATTCATCGACCACACGGCACATGATGGACTACCCCCCGGGGACAAGGACGACCGCCCCTCCGAACGCTCTGATCCAGGAGACGTGCTGTTTGGCAGCTATTGCGGTGTGCTGACTCTTCTCTTCGGGCCCGAGGTCGGGGAGGCTGCCCGCGATCGTACTTGGAAACCTTCGGAGCAGAACTTTACCACGGTTGAATGGCTCGGCCGAACCTGGATTGTTGGAGAAGACGCAGAGTGGGAGCCGCTGGTCATCACCGCCAAAGAGCACTTGATCTTCAGATCAGGACCGGTGAGGCTCGTGAATGGCATGGCGCTGGATCTGGAAATTGCTCAGCGAATCTTTGCCTTCATCGAGTCGAGCCAAGTCGGGATCGACCTCATGGCAGAACTTCCAGAGTTTCCAACGGATCTCGTCGAGGCAGCAAAGCGATCCGGAGGAGCAATCTTTCCAGACGGATTCGCGGTCTTGGGTCGCGACGAGGATCTAAACCTCTATTCGACGATAATGTTTAAACCGCCGGCGCAAGCAGAGCCTGCCTTGGTCGAACGCGAGCCAGAGGCAGAAGGCCTTTTCGCCGAGGAATTTCGGTGATCGATGCTCGCTCGTATGCTGCCCCTCATACTGAAGTCGCTAAGGACAAGCAGACGCTGCTTTACATCACTCGGGACTAGGGGTGGAATTTGCCCGGCCACTTATGCTTGAAGTCGTCGCTTGCCCCAACTAAGAAGTCCGGGATCGGCTCCTCGGAGAAGGATTGTCTGTCCGTCGTCGCCTTCTGTGTGCTTTCGAGGATCCGGCGAGCTCCTGTTCCATGGAGCCGGCCACGGCGAACCGCAGACACGGTCTGCAACGTACTAGCGCAGATGAAGAGATGAATTGACACAACAGGTTCTCGGACCCGGAAGAACTCATGCCGCTCCTATTTTGCAATATCGCCTGGATGAAGAATTATGCAGGCCGCGATGCCAAGGACCCTCCGAAAGGTGGGGGTGGCTACGTAGTCTCCGAGGGAAGAGCCGGGGAGGAATTAAACTTCGTTGAAGCCGACGATGGCTATGTCTACGGCCACTTCGAAACAATCAAGAACGACGTCGATCGCGATGTAAAAATCGAGAGATTGGGGGCGTCGCCCCCAGCCGAGTTCATCGATGGTGTCGATGTCGTCTGGACTGCCCCTGTCGATGGAAGGGATCCGCGCTGCGTAATCGGATGGTACAAGAATGCGCGAGTCTATCGTAAACGCCAGAGGTTTGATGGCGTATACCCTTCCGGCCAGCATGAGGATGATGAAGTCCTGAGCTTCCGGGTACGAGCGCGGGCCGAGGGCGCGCATCTCATTCCCGTGAAAAAGCGTGATGAAGGCCTTTACCTTGAACGTGGGAAAGGCTGGAGCGGGCAAGCGAGCTGGTGGTATGCGGATGACACGTCTGACCCGGCGGCAAGGAGCTTTGTAGAAAATATCCGCGCGATCCTTGGGGGGGAATTGCCCGCTTTTGATCGGCCACCCGCGCGCAGTAGGGTGAAGCATCGGGCGGGTCAAGCAGCGGCTGACGGTTACACCAGGTATGTGAAACGTCATGAGGTGCAGATCAGCCCCCGGCACAACAAACTCGAAAGGCTACTTAAAGACTATCTGCAATGGACAATCCCTGGTGTTCAATTTCTTCCTACCTTTTGCGACGACATGCGATTTACAGATGGGAAGAGCCTGGACGTGATGGTCGAGGTCAAGCCTACCGAGACATCAACTGTTCGGTTTGCTATCCGCACAGCGATGGGACAGCTACTCGACTATCGTCAACAACAACGGTGGGAAGGGAAGCAACTGATCGTGGTGGAAACTGAAGTGACCAAAGCCGACGACAGCGCCTTGGCGCTGGAGAACGGCTTCGGTCTCGCCTGGCCTTCTGGCAAGGGCGATTTCAAGGTCCTCTGGCCTCCCGCACCGAAATCAGCTGACGGTTGGTAAAGCCGTAGGCCGGCTGAGGGCGAAGGATCGGCCTAGGCGGTCGACTCATAAACTCTGACACCAAATCCTCGCTGCGACGAATTTGACGGCGGCGAGGTAGTTTTCCGGGCGCTTGTCGTAGCGAGTGGCTATGCCTCGGAAGTGTTTGATCCTGTTGAAGAACCGCTCCACGA
>NZ_JCAKKP010000028.1:0-19709 GCF_059509755.1 Aquamicrobium sp. YD-1-mutant5 | reverse complement strand
GGCTTTTCCGGCGTGTGGACCGTAAATGATCAGAACGATCTGCTCGCGCACCTCTTCGGACTACAAAAGGTTAACAAAGCATGAAAACGAGGACGCTCAGTGGATAATTGCGCGCTCCGAAAATGTTTGCGACAAGCCCCAGATATTTGATAGGCCATCTGCACTGGTTTGTCGAAACATGGGCGAACCGGCAACCTCGGCGGGTTGATCCCGGCGAACCAGGGCCCAGTGCCGGTTCCACCTGCTTTCGACACAGGGCTAGCCGGACGCCGGGTTGCGATCTAGGAATTGGAATGAAATCGAAGCACCATCAATATATGCAGGTCGCAATATGACCCATAGCTGCTGCGCGCCGCACCGCGACCCGATCCCCGAACAAACGGACAAAGCTCTAGCCCCGATCCTGGCAGCGGCCAGGCCGGTCGCTACCGAAACTGCCAATATCCCCGGCGGCCAGGTACAGGTCGGAACCCGGCGGCCCGTTCACGACGGTGACGGCGAATCCCCTGTGCGCGCCGTGCGCGTCAAACCGTTTCGCATGGACGTGACCGCGGTCACGAACGAGCGGTTCGCGGCCTTCATAGCGGCCACGGGCTACGTGACCGAGGCCGAAAAATTCGGCTGGTCCTTTGTCTTCTTCGACATGCTGCCCGAGGCAACGATCACCCAGGGCGCGGTGGGGACAGAGTGGTGGCGACGCGTCGACGGGGCGACATGGGATCGCCCCGAGGGGGAGGGCAGCAGCTTCTCCGGGCGTGAACAATATCCGGTGATCCATGTCAGCTGGAACGATGCCTCCGCCTTCGCGCACTGGGCCGGCGGGCGCCTGCCCACCGAGGCAGAGTGGGAACATGCCGCACGCGGCGGGCAGGCTGACCCGATGTTTCCGTGGGGGGATCGGGAGCCGAACGATACGGACTTCATGCCATGCAATATCTGGCAGGGCAGCTTTCCCGGCACTAATACCGCCGCTGACGGACACCGCTGGACCGCTCCCGCGCGCTCATTCGAGCCCAATGGCTACGGGCTCTACAACATGTCGGGCAACACCTGGGAATGGTCGGCAGACCGCTGGCGGGTCCGGTCGCTGAAAAAGGCCAGCCGTCAGCGTGATGCCGGTGCCGCCGCCACCGAACAGCGCGTGATGAAGGGGGGCTCCTTCCTCTGCCACCGCAGCTATTGCTATCGCTATCGGATTGCTGCCCGTCACGGCAACACGCCCGATACGACCACAAGTCATGTCGGCTTCCGGCTGGTCTATTCCCCGGCTGACGATTGAGGCGCTCAGGCGCTCTCGCGTACCAGCAGCCTGTGTGGAACAATGAGGCGTGGTGGCTCATCCACCGGTTTTCCATCAATGCGGGCCAATAGCCGCTCCACCGCCAGCCTGGCGATGACGTGCCGGTCAGGCGCAATGGTCGTCAGCGAGGGCGTCGAGTAGCGCCCCTCGTCGATATTGTCGAAACCGACCACGGCAATGTCCTCGGGCACGCGCAGCTTGTGCTGATGAATGGCGCGGATGGCACCAAGCGCCAGCAGGTCGTTGAAGCAGAATACGGCGTCCGGCCGCTTTCCCGATTCGATCAGGTGCGTCATGGCGGCAGCGCCGTTTTCGCGCTGGAAATGCGTCGTCGAAATGATGAGGTCCTCGACGACGTCCAGCCCCATCTCCGCGTGGGCCTTGCGATAGCCCAGTGTGCGAATTTGGGCGGCGCTGCCCCCCCAGCGTTGCTCGCCAATGGCGGCAACCCGTCGGCGCCCCTGCTTCAGCAGATGGCCGGTAGCTTCGGCCGCTGCCGCAACATTGTCGATCGAGACATGGTCGAAGCCGGGATCGAACAGGCGCGGTCCGAGCAGGACGAAGGGCACGTTCAGGATACTGCGTAGCTCGGCGTCGCTCACGCGCGAGGGGCTCAGAATGACACCATCGAACAGGTTGGAGGCCGAACTGCGGATCAGGAAATCCTTCTCCTGCTCCACATCGCCCCCGGTATGGTCGATGAGCACGACATAGCCATGCCTGCGCGCCTCTTCGATAATGGACTGGCCCAGCTCACCGAAATAGGGCGAGCCGATTTCCGGCACGACCAGCGCGATGACCTTGGATCGCCCGGAGCGAAGGTTGCGCGCCATGACATTGGGCCGGTATCCGAGCCGGTCGCAGGCCTCCTGCACGCGGCGCCGGGTCTCTTCGGCCACGTGTATGTAGCCATTGACGACATTGGACACGGTCCGGGCGGAGACCCCCGCCACTTCAGCCACGTCCTTCAGGGTGGTTGCACGCATCTGCGCCATGTGGTCGATCCGCCAACGTCCAGCTTCTGTCTCTTCTGGATAAACCAAACTGCCGCCATTGACTATTGCAACGTTGAAAATTCTATGCACTCATGTTTGCAACGTTGAAAACGTCAACAACCGCGATCAAGAAGCGGTCAAAGCGAGGGATTCGCCGTGGCGGGAGTCGAATTGCGTGGTCTGTCGAAGAACTTCGGCGCGGTCAAAGTCCTGCATGACGTGTCGGTGGAGATAGCCGACGGCGAGTTCGCGGTGCTGCTGGGGCCTTCCGGCTGCGGCAAGACCACCCTGCTGCGCTTGATTGCCGGCCTCGAGGCCATGACAGAGGGCGAAATCCGCATAGATGACCAGCGCATAGACCAGTTGCGGCCCGGGCAACGCGGCATCGCCATGGTGTTCCAGTCCTACGCGCTCTATCCGCACATGTCGGTGCGCGCCAATCTGGCCTACGGGCTGAGGAATGTCGGCACACCCAAAGACGTGATCGACGAGCGCATCCGTGTTGCGGCTGGCATTCTCGAGATCGAGTCGCTGTTGGACCGGAAGCCCGCCCAACTCTCGGGCGGGCAACGCCAGCGCGTTGCCATCGGCCGGGCCATCACCAAGTCACCGAAGGTATTCCTGTTCGACGAGCCGCTGTCGAATCTGGATGCCAGCCTGCGGGCTCGTACCCGGGTCGAGATCAGCAAGCTGCACCAGCGCCTCGGCGCCACAATGATCTTCGTCACCCACGATCAGATCGAAGCCATGACCATGGCAACCAGGATCGTCGTCATGCATGCCGGCCGGGTCGAACAGGTGGGAGCGCCGCTCGAAGTGTATCGGCGACCGGCAACCCGCTTCGTTGCCGCCTTCATCGGCACGCCGCAAATGAACTTCGTTCCAGTGACCGGGGTGGGCAGCGACGGCGAATGGATCGTGCCGGCACTTGCCGATGGCACGAGCGTCGAGGCCCGGATCGCGCGGGAAGCGATGGGCGGCGCCATGCCGGTCGAAATAGGCTTCCGCCCGGACGAGGTCGAAATCGACGCCGCAGGACCGCTCCAGGCCGACGTGGACGTGGTGGAGAGATTGGGCGACCGTACTCTCGTCTATGCACACCTCGCCGATGGCACGGCACTGATCTACCAGGATCATAGCGAAAGCACGGTACGGCTGGGCGACCGCGTCGGCCTGCGGCCGCTGCCGCACAAGCTCATCGCCTTCGATGCCGAGGGCAGGACGTATCATCCTGGAGAGCCCGGATGACCGTCATCGCAGAAACGGCGGAGCGGGCAGGGGCCGCGACCCGGAGCAACAATCGCCCCCGCCGGCAATGGATCGGACTGCTCTTCGTTGCGCCCTTCGTGATGCTCTACCTCTGGCTGATGATCTACCCGCTCGTCATGGGCGTGGTCATGAGCTTCCAGTATCAGGACCTGCTGAGCGGCGTGACCGAGTTCGTCGGCTGGTGGAACTACGAAGACCTGTTCAGCGATCCGATATTCATCGGCTCGATCTTCAACACCCTGCGCTTCGTGCTGCTCACGGTGCCGCCCTTTGTCATCATCGGCCTGCTGATCGCTTTGGCGCTCAACCGGCCCACCCGGGGCGCCGCCATCATGCGGGCGCTGTTTTTCGGGCCGCACGTTCTGTCGGTGACGGTAGTCACGTTGATCTGGAAGACGGTTTACCTGCCCAATGTCGGCATGATCGACGCCGGCGCAGCCGCCATGGGCCTGGAGCCGGTGTCGGTATTGCTCAATCCTGACTGGGCGCTGGCCGCCGTCGGTCTGGTGACGGTCTGGTGGGCCATCGGCCTGCCCATGATGCTGTTCCTTGCCGCATTGCAGCAGGTGCCGGACGACATCTACGAGGCCGCCAAGCTCGATTCCGCCGGCCCCGCACGCATTCTCTTCACTATCACCATCCCCTCCATCGCCAAGATGATCGTGCTGGTGGCGGTGATCGAAGTGGTGCTGCAGTTCCAGGTCTTCGGCCAGATCAACCTGCTGACCGGCGGCGGACCCAACAACACCACCCGCACGATGGTGATGTTCATTTACCAGGCGGGATTCCAGCAGTGGCAGGCCGGCTATGCCGCCGCAGCATCGCAGATTCTGTTCCTCATCATGCTGGTCGCGGCAGGCCTTCAATTCTGGGCCAGCCGCCAGCGAGCGGAGGCTTGATGATGGCCGTATCCAAGAACCGCGAGCCGCTGTTCAGTCGCCTGACTTACTGGCTCGTCATCGTTCTGTCCCTGTGCTGGCTGATCCCGCTGTTCTGGGTGCTGGGTCTCTCGCTCAAGCCCAACGAGGAGCTGTCCTACGGCCTGGGCACTGTGTTCCGCGCGCCCTATACGCTCGAAAACTATTCGGACCTCGTGCGCTCGAGCCAGTTGGGAACCTGGATCGTCAACAGTGTCATCGTCTCGGTCATCCAGACCGTCCTGGTGCCCATCATCTGCTCGGTCGCCGGCTATGGCTTTGCCCGCCTCGACTTTCCCGGCCGGGGGCCATTGTTCGTCTTCGTGCTGCTGGGGCTGGCCATTCCGGGGCAGGCCATCATCATCCCGCTTCACTCCATGTTCGCCGAACTGGACCTGCACAACAGCTATGCAGGGCTAATCCTGCCGCATCTGGGTACGCCATTCGGCGTCTTTCTGATGGCGTCCTATTTCCGCGCCCTGCCCAAGGAACTGGAAGAGGCCGCAGCGCTCGATAACGCTTCGCGCTGGAAGATATTTCTCACCATCGCCCTGCCGCTTTCGGTGCCAGCCCAGATCACCCTGGCGATCTTCACCTTCCTAAATGCCTGGAACGACTATCTGTGGCCGCTGATCTCGGCGACGCGTCCGGACATGTACACGCTGACTATAGGGCTTGCGGCGACGCAGACCAATTTCGACCAGTCTGAAGGCATCGGCTATTTGATGGCGCAGGCGGTCTTCGCCGGACTGCCCATGCTGATCCTTTATCTCATTTTCCAAAAATACGTCCTGCGCGCGGTGGCCGGTGCTGGCGGACGATGACGAACAAGGCCACGGGAATGCTCAAGGAGGAGAAGCGCCCATGAAACTGATCCGCAAATTGACCCTGTTGGCTGCCACGATATCCTTGGCAGGCCTGACAGCCCAGACGGCCTTTGCGCAGACCGAAATTCGCTTCGCGCGGTTCTTCGGCTCGTGCGAAGCCGATTTTGCAGACATTACCGATCCGAGCACCGCCACCAATGAATGCGGCGTCATCACCGCGTTGACCAATAAGTTCAACGCCGAAAACCCCGATATCCGGGTGGTGACCGAGATCGTTGAGTGGCAGCCCTATTATGAGCAACTGGCCGGACGTCTCGCCGCCGGTGACGTGCCTGACGTCTCGGTGATGCATGCCGATGTTCTGGGTGAATTCGCTCGCCGCGGCCTGCTGCTGCCTCTCGGCGACGCCTTTGCCGAAGTGGGTATCGACGTGAACGATTTCGTGGCCAGTGGCCGTGAGAACGTGGAAGTCGACGGTGAGATCTATGGTCTGCCGCAGGATTTCATCAGCTGGCTCTGGCACACCAATAACGCCCTGTTCGCCGAGGCCGGGCTGGCCGATGCCGATGGCAAGCCGGTCATGCCGACCAGCATGGACGAGCTTTTCGAACAGGCAACCGCCTTCAAGGAAGCCACCGGCAAGCCATACCTGGCGCTACCGGTCGATTCCGGCTCCATCGCGCGCACGTTCTATACGCTGGTGTGGCAGCAGGGCGGCGAATTCTTCCCCGATGACACAAGGCAGATCGCCCTGCAGACGCCCGAGGCGACCGAAGCCCTGACCATGCTCAAGCGGCTGGTCGATGAAGGATTGGCCACCGCCTATACCGATGGCGGGGTGGGCAATTCGGAATTCCAGCAGGGCAATGCGGGCGTGGTCACCCAGGGGACCTGGATGATTGCCCCCTTCGTGGCCGCCTCGAGCAATGACGAGATGGCCCTGACCGACTACGGGGTCTACCCGTTGCCGCAGCTCTATGCCGAGAACGCCCAGTTTTCCGCCGGCCATACCTGGGTGATGCTGAAAAGCGAATCCCGCACCGAGGAACAGCGCCAGGCCGCGCTCAAGTTCATGAAGTTCCTCTATGACCACAATGGCGACTGGGCCCGCGCCGGACACCTGCCTTCGCGCCAGAGCGTGCTGGACAGCGCTGAATTCCAGGAGCTGCCGTTCCGGTCCGATATCATGTCCATCCCCGGAAACGCTCGCCACCATCCCAATACGGTCAACCAGCAGCGCGTCATGTTTTTCACTATCGGTGAAGAGCTGGCCGCCGCGGTCCTGGGGCAGAAGAGTGTCGAGCAGGCGCTCGCCGATGCCGAAGGCCGCGTCAACGCCGTGCTGCGCCGCGCACGCTGAATTCCTCCCACCGCCCTTCGAGGCGGTGGGTCCCCAATCCGTCCATCAGGTCTTTCCCAATCCATGAGCAAGCGGCCAAATATCGTCTATGTCTTCGCCGACCAGTTGCGTTACGACGCGCTGGGTTGCACCGGCAATCCGCAGGCCCACACGCCGAATATCGACCGCTTCGCTACTCAATCGGCATCGCTCACCAATGCGATCGTGAACACGCCGGTCTGCACCGCCTATCGCGCATCGCTTTTGACGGGCAAGCACACCACCAGCCACGGCATGGTCATCAACGAATTGCGGATGAACCCAAATCAGCGTTGCCTGGGTCACATGCTCACCGATGCGGGCTACAACACCGCCTATATCGGCAAATGGCACCTGTATGCCAACGAGCTGGGCGGCCACTACGAGCCGCGCAACTCCTTTGTCCCGCGCGGCCCACACCGGCTCGGCTTCGATGGGGAATGGAAGGCCTTCAACTTCCATCACGAAAATTATAGCCCGCCCGCCTATTACCATGAGGAAACGCCCGACAGGATCAGCTACGGCCCCGGCGAGTATGAGCCGACTGTGCAGACCGAGCATGCCATCGACTTCATCCGTCGCGCCGCGCACGACCCGGACGCACGCCCGTACTCGTTGACGCTGTCCTATGGACCGCCGCACGATCCTTGGGGGCCTGATAACGTGCCGGAGCGCTTCTGGCGCTTGTTCGAGACGGCGCAATTTCCGCACCCGCCCAACTATCGCGATTCAGACGACGCGCCCTATCGTGACCGGTGGGCGAGCCTGAACGAAGCCGAGCGCCGGGAGCTCGAGAACTGGCGCCGCGGCTATCACGCGCAGGTGGCGAGCCTCGACGCCGAATTCGGTCGCCTGATGGCCGCGATCGAAGCCTCGGGCCAGGCGGACAACACCATCGTCGTCTTCACCTCGGATCATGGCGAGATGTTCGGTGCCCATGGGCGACGAGCCAAGCTGATTTTCTACGAGGAAGCCGCCAACGTTCCCTTTATCGTCCGCTGGCCGGGGCGGGTTCCGGCTGGCACCACGCCCGATATCCTGCTCAGCACGGTGGACATCCTGCCAACTCTCGCCGGCCTGGCCGGCTTGCAGGCCGCGGGTGATGTGGAGGGTATGGACCTCAGCAAGCGGCTCCTGGGCGGCGCGGGGCCGGAGCCCGAAGTCGCCCTCATGCAGGGTTGTGGCGCCACCGCGCGCTGGGAAGACGGCCATGAATGGCGCGCCGTCCGTGACAAGCGCTTTACCTATGCCGTGTTCAAGCTGGACGGCAAGGAATTGCTGTTCGATCGAACCACCGACCCATATCAGCTCGTCAACCTCGCCACGGACCCCGCCTATGCCGACGAGGCGCAGCGGCTCCGCTCGACCATGCTGGAGCGCATGGCGCGCATCAATGACACATTCGAACTGTCGAGCTGGTATCGCGATCATTGGACGGATGGCGACCGCAGGATCCTGCGCTCCGCCACGGCGGATTTCGGCAGGCAGCCCGACTGAGTTGGTGCGCGATAGGAAACTCGATCTGTAGCGGTGAAGCGATCACTTTTGTGCATGGCTCGCGCGCACCTTTCGAGCGCTCCCACACGCCGGGGTTGGTAGAGTGGCGGCGGAGGCCCTCATGACCATGCCCAATATCCTGCTGATCACGACTGATCAGCAGCACTACGATGCTCTCGGTGTGAAGACGCCGCAGTTGAAGACCCCGAACCTCGACCGCCTGTGCCGGGAGGGAACACGTTTCGAGCGGGCCTATTGCCCGGCGCCGGTCTGCACGCCCTCGCGGGCCAGCATCATTACCGGCCAGTATCCCTCCCATCACGGGGCCTGGACTATCGGAGTGAAGCTGCCCGAGGACGTCCCGACGCTTGGCGATCACCTCATCGCCGCCGGCTATGCAACTGCCCTGATCGGCAAGGCGCATTTTCAGCCGCTTGCTTCCGCGCCGGGTTCGGAATCGCTGGAATGCCAGCCCGTCCTGCGGGACCTCGATTTCTGGCGCAGTTTCAACCGAACCTGGTACGGGTTCGAGCATGTTGAACTGGCGCGCAACCATGCCGATGAGAGCCATGCCGGGCAGCATTACGCAATCTGGATGGAAGAACGGGGCCTGTCGGACTGGCGGGAATACTTCCAGCCAGTAAAGGGTGAAACCTCATCCAAGGCGCCGCGGCTGGGACCCAAGAAGGGCTATACCCGTGCCGACCGTTCCTGGGCATTGCCGGCCGAACTGCACTACACCACCTGGACGGGCGAACGGAGCCTCGCCTATCTCGATGCCCACGCCGATCGCGACAAGCCCTTCTTCCTGTGGGCCAGCTTTCACGATCCGCATCCGCCCTATACCGTCAGCGAGCCTTGGGCATCCATGTATGACCCCGCCGATATGGTCGTGGATCGGGTGACGCCTGGCGAGCATGATCGCAACCCGCCGCACTTCGCCAAGACGCAGCAGGAAAATCCCGATTTCGGTGCCTGGCACTCCCCGTTCACGGCGCATGGCTGCGAAAGCCACCTCTATCCGGAGGAGGAACTGAAAGGGGACAAGGCCACGTATTTCGGCATGATGAGTTTCCTCGATGCCGAAATCGGGCGCATTCTCGACCGGCTCGACGCGCTTGGATTGACCGAAAGCACGCTTGTCGTGTTTTCGACCGACCATGGTCATTTCCTTGGCCAGCACGGCCTGATTGCCAAGGGCCCGTTTCACTACGAGGACATGCTGCGTATCCCCATGATCGTGCGCATGCCCGGCAGGGTACCGGCCGACGCGGTTTCCAATGATCTGCAGAGCCTGGTCGACCTGGCCCCCACCTTCCTCGATGCGCTGGGGCTGCCGGTGCCGGGCGAAATGCAGGGCGTATCGCAGTGGTCGAACTGGCAGGGCGGCGAAGCGGCACGGGATTACGTGCTCTGCGAGAACCGGCACAATCCGCAGATGCCGCATGTCGAGACCTATGTCGAAAAACACCACAAGATCACGGTCTATCGCGAGGCCGGCTATGGGGAACTGTTCGACCTGGCGAGCGATCCCGGCGAGATCAACAATCTGTGGGACGATGCGGCCGCGCAACAGCTGAAGACGCGGATGCTGCAAGCCATGGTGCAGGGGATCATGAAGTCCGAACCCACCCGCATGGCACGCATCGCGGGCGCTTGAGGCCTAGCGAATGACGACAGCGCGGTCCATCGTATGCACCGCGCTGTCGAGGCGCCACCGCAGCATACGGTCCTTGAGTTCGGCAAGCCGGGCCTGCACCTCGGGGTCGTGCCAGAGATTGTTCTCCTCGCTCGGATCGGCAGCGAGGTCGAAATACTGCCCGTCAACAGCGCCCAGGAACAGCACGGCCTTGTCCCGCTCGGTGCGGATCATGGTGATGAGCCTGGTATCGGCCATGGCCACGTCGCCCGCCTGTTCGCAGAATACCGCGTCTCGCCCGGCCCACGCCTTGCCCTCCAGCGCCGGCAGCAGGCTTTGTGCTTCAAAATCGGCGGATGGTTCGAGCCCGGCGAGTTCGAGGATCGTGGGGCCGAAATCGAATAATTGGCAAAGCTGCTGCAGGCGTCGCCCTCCGGCAAATCGACCGGGCGCCCAGACGATGGCGGGAACACGCGTGACCATGTCATACATCGCCCACTTCTGCGACAGGCCGTGCTCGCCCAGATTGTCGCCGTGGTCGGACATGAAGATCACGATACAGTTGTCGAGATAGCCGCGCTGCTCAAGCGTGTCGATCAGCCGCCCGAGTTGTTCGTCGATGAGAGTGACATTGCCATCATAATGCGCGCGCAGGCGCCGCAGCTGCTCCACGCTGGGATCGAGCGACCAGGAGACTGCGTCGTGATCCACCCTGGTATCATGTTCCCGCTTCGCCCGAAGCGAAGCCGGCAGGCTCGCCAGTTCCCTGGCGCTGGCCTCGGGCACGGGAAGGTCGGCTCTATCGAGATAGGGTTGGGAATATCGCGCCGGCGGGTCATAGGGCGGGTGCGGACCAGGAAAGCCCACCTGCATGAACAGCGCTTCGGGCCGTGGCCGCGTTTCCAGCCACCACATGGCGGTCTCGGCGACGAAGACGTCTGAATGCTGGCTGTCGGCCAGCGGCCAGTCGAAGGCGCCAAGCCGCTCGGCATAGTCGGGCAGGGTCCGGTAATGCGCCCGGGAGGGCTTTACCGCGCCTTGATGCACCAGTGACTTGTCCCATTCGTCGGCATACCAGCGGCCCTCGAAGAAGCGATCCTTGTTCTCGACCACGAAACGCTCGTGGAACCCGGCCGGCGCGTCATAGGGAATGGTGTGCATCTTGCCCACATTCACACAGTGATAGCCCGATTTCGCCAGTTGCTCGACCCAGCTGTGCGACCAGGCCTGGCCATTGCGCAGCACGCCGGACGTATGCGGGCTGTGGCCCGAGAACAAAGCCGCGCGGCTGGGCACGCAACTTGGCGCGTTGACGAAGCAGTTGTCGAAGCTCACGCCCTCCCGCACCAGCCGGTCCAGGTTTGGCGTGTTCATGTGCCCGGCGCCCAGGGCCTGGATAGTATCGAAACGCTGTTGGTCGGTCATGACCAGGACGATGTGGGGGCGGGCGGAGCTCACCGTGTGGCGTCCTTTTCGATATTGGTGCGGGTTCGAGCCAGCAGAGCCAGCATCGCGGTATGCGCCCGTTCGGGATCGCCGGCCTCGACGGCCAGCAGCACCGCTTCATGCATCGGTATCGAAGGGCCGGGCGCTTCGCGGTGGCGCAGGGAAATGCCGATAAAGGCGGCGAGCGCCGCTTCGATCATCCCGCCGAAGGCCATCATGAATTCGTTGCCGGAGGCGGCCAGGATAGCCTTATGAAACTGCAGGTCGGGGCCCGCGAAGCGCTTGCGATCGGTGCCGGCCGCAACCATGCCCGAGAAGGCGGTGCGGATCGCCTGGATTGCCTCTTTGTCCTGGTGTCGTGCGGCCGCTGCCGCGGCGGCTGGCTCGATCGCCTCGCGCAGCGCCAGCAGATCGGTGGCAAAGCCGATCTCCGTCCCGCCCTCCAGCCGCCAGGCCAGCAACTCTCGGTCCAGCATCTGCCAATCGGCCCTGTAGCGTACGCGTGTGCCCGCTTTCTTGCGCGATTCCACCAAGCCCTTGCCGGCCAGCACCTTGATGGCCTCGCGCACGATGTTGCGGCTGGCGCCAAATTGGACAGCCAGTTCAAGCTCCCCTGGCAGGGTTGCTCCAGGGGCGTGCTCGCCACGCAGAATTGCGGTGCCAATCTGCCGGGCGATAGCCGAGGCGCCCGTCTCGCGAACGGCAATGCTGGAAAATGGCAAATCACAACCTCAATTTATGTTGGACATAATGGATTAAGTGGGACATAAAATCAAGCAGCTCACCTCGGAGGAGCTGCGCCATGTCAAACCGAATCCATGCGCTGGAAATAGGCTGCGCACAGCTCGAGCAGGGTGTGCATGGGCGGGTATTGCGCCATGGTGCGGCGCAGGAGGGCCCCGGTTTCCGAATTGCGGCGACCCATTTCAATGGGGATGGGCAGGATCGGGCGCCCGGGAATGCCATAGACGGCAGCGTCGGGCAGGATGCAGAGATAGTCGCCATCCTGCAGCAGCCGGAAGATCGCCAGCAGCGAACCGCTGCGTACCCGCACCTGCGGCATGGCCCCGGTGCGCTCCATCACCGCGTGGATGGTCTCGGCCTCGTAAATGGGATCGGCGGCATAGATGATCCAGGGAAACTTGTGGATCATGGCATAGTCCCCGGGATCGCATTTTTGAATTGGATGGTCGGCACGCGCCGTGACGCGGTCGCGGATCTTGCTGAAGGCGCGCGCTTCCAGTTGCGGATAGTTGCGCTCGGGCGCGTAGAGACCGCCAAAGGACACGTCGATACGACCGTCCAGCAGAGCCGGCAGCGACGTGCCGGTACTCGGCGTCATCTCAATCGTCAGGTTGGGGAATGTCTCGTGCAGCCTGGGGATGACCGTGGGCAGGACCACGGAAGACCAGAGCGGGCCGGCATGAATGTTGAGGCGTCCCTCGGCGCCCGGATTGCCGCTTGCCAGGTCAGCCTCGGCGAGTTCCCAGTCCCGCGCCAGTCGCGACACCGTCGTCAGCAGGCGCTGGCCGAAAGCGGTGGGACGAACACCACGCGCGTGCCGTTCCAGCAGGGGCTGGCCGTAGTGTTTCTCCAGTTGCGACAGCGAGCGCGACAGGGCCGGCTGCGTGACATTGAGAATTTCGGACGCTTTGCGAACGCTCCCCGCATCGGAGATCGTCTGGAAGCGGAAAAGCAGGCTCATTCTATCCAGCATGATGATGCACTTCTGTTATCACTCATGCAAAGAATGGCATTGGTTTTGTATAGGTGCAATTGTTATCGACTGAGACAGCGGATCGTCAAAAGCAGCGCCAAGCTGCGGCATCCGCACAGGGGGGAGTGCGACCGCAGGAGGCCTCAAGGCCCGGCACGGTCGGCGACGCGCGATAACCAGGAATTTGAATTCAGCCACGCTCGTTTCGAGGTGGTCAGATGGGAGAGGAGACCATGATTAAAACCCCGTTTTCGTCCATGAGCCGCAGGCAATTCCTGGCAGGTTCGACGGCCCTCGGCACCTTGGCGCTGACCGGCGCCGGGGGCGCCCTGGCGCAGGAATTCACCATCCCCGAAGCCATCGCCCCGATCACCGGCGATGGTCCGTTGCGCTGGATCGATAGCGGCGACCAGAAGGCCGTGTTCTATCGCGCCTTTTTTCCTGAATACGGGGCAGCTCGCGGCATCGAGGTCGTCTATGACGGCCTGCCCTGGAACGAGATCGGCCAGGTGCTGCCGCTGGGCATCCGCAATGGCACTGCCCAGGACGCATTCTGCCTGCCGCTCGGCCTGCCGCCGGCATTCGCGATCAACGAGGGCTGGGTGCAGGCGCTCGACGACTACATTCCCGATATCGAAAGCTGGAAGGCTGGCTTCCCCGCCGGGGCGTTCCTCGAAGGTCTCAACGTATTCGACGGGAAAACCTACGGGCTGCCCTATACGTCGGCCCGCGTGACCTCGGCGCATGTGCTCTACAACAGGCAACTGCTCAACGATGCCGGATTTGACCCCGAAGCGGAGGCGCTGACCTGGGACAGCTTCCGCGAGGCCGCACGCAAGGTGACCGAGCTCAATGCCGGCCGCGCCTTCGGCTTCATCATGGGCGGAAACCAGGTCAACCGTTTCGCCGACATCACCCGCAGCCTCGCCAATATGGCGGGAACGGCCTGTGGCGATACCTCCATCGGCCTGGGCATCGACTTCCGCACGGGTGAACCCGTGTTTGACAGCGACGAATTCGTCGGCGCGGTCGAACTGCTCATCGCCATGCAGGCCGATGGCTCGGTCTTCCCCGGCGCCATGAGCCTCAACGCGCCGCAGGCTCGCGCGATGATGCCGCAGGGTGCCGCGGGCCTGATCCTGCAGGGACCCTGGAACATCCCGCAATGGGAACGCGAGAATCCCGATTTCGATTTCGGCATTGCCCCGACTCCGGCTCCCGCAGGGGCAACGGGCAATCTCATCGTGGGGGCACTGGCAGCAGCGTCCAACACGATGTTTATCAACAGCAAGGCCAAAAATCCGCAGGCAGCCGCCGACGTGTTCCATTACCTGGGCACCGAACAGGGCCAGATCGACTGGGGCAACGTCGTGGGTCCGTCTGATCCGCCGATTTTCCCCGCGGCGGCGACCAATTCGCAGATGTCCGAGCGGTCCAAGGCAGCCTTGGCCATGTTCGAGAGAACCATCAAGGTCGGCCCCAATCCGTTCGCTCGCAATCCGCAGTTGTCGGAAGTGGCAAGCCGCTACAAGGAGCCGACGCCGAACCTGGCGCTGACTGTGCAGGGTCTGTTCACGGCCCAGGTCTCCAACGTCAAGGAACAGCTCACCGCCTTGGTGTCGGCGACCAATGCCGCCCTCGACGAAGCCTTTGCCGCTGCCAAGGAGGCGGGGGCAGAGGTGAGCCGCGACGATCTGGTGTTCTCCAACTGGCGGCCCGACACCGACTATGTCGCGGCCGACTACGAAGCGCTCTAGCGCTCCTCCCAAGGAAGGGCCTGTCCGCCTCGGCGGATGGGCCCCACGACGCGAGTTGACCGATGGCCGATGATACCCTGACCGCCCGCCAGACATTGCCGATTACCCGGCCCGACAGCTTAATGTCCCGGCTATGGCACAGCCGGATCGAGTATCTGTTCCTTGTTCCGGGCATGCTGATCTTCGGCGCCTTCATCCTCTATCCGATTTTCGCCTCGCAGTATTTCTCGCTGCTCAACTGGTCCGGTTTCGACGCCAACCAGACCTTTGTCGGGCTCGCCAATTATGCGGAACTGCTGACCGACAAGTATTTTTGGGATGCGTTCGGGCGGTCGTTCCTGTTCACGATGAGCACGGTGCCGCTGCAAATGCTGGTCTCGCTCGTCTTCGCCATCATCCTCAATAACAAGCTCATCAAGCTCTCCACCCTGTTCCGCACGCTGATCTTCCTGCCGGTGGTGACGCCGGTGGCCGTAATCGGCATCGTCATGGCCATCATGCTCAGCCCCTTCAACGGGCCGATCAACCTGGCGATGCTGGACATCGGGCTGCTGGCGCGTCCGCTCGATTTTCTGGGCGACCCCAAGCTGGTGCTGTGGACGCTGGCAGGCATCTATGTGTGGAAATGGGTCGGGGTGACGATGGTCTACTGGCTGGCGGCCCTGCAGACCGTGCCGGCAGAACTCTACGAGGCCAGCAAGCTTGACGGGGTGAAGAACTGGCAGGTCACTGTTTTCGTGGTGCTGCCGATGATCATGCCCTTCGCCATCGTGATCGCCCTGATTTCGGCAATCGGCGCCCTCAACGTCTTCCCCCTGGTTCAGTCCATGACGCAGGGCGGGCCTTTCTTCGCCTCCGAGGTCATCGAGGTCTACATCTTCCGCAATGCCTTCGCGACCGCCGGCGCCGTGCCACGCCTGGGATATGCCAGCGCCGCCGGTGTGTTCTTCGGCTTTGCCATCATGGGTCTGACCATCTTGCAGATCGTTGCCGTGCGGCACCTGCGCAACCGGGAGAAGACCAATGCCGCGTGAGGCAAGCATGACGATCAGGCAGCCACTTGTCTCGCCGCGCGCCCGTCGCTGGATCGTTTCGGCTGCGCTCGCCGCTGTCTGCTGCCTGTGGGTCTATCCGTTGATCTGGATGGTGTCGGCCTCGTTCAAATCCAACGCCATGATCTTCGCCAATGAGGGACTGATCCCCAGCCAGCCGACGGTCGAGAACTATGTGAAGGCCTGGACCCAGGCCAATATCGGTGCCTACTTCTTCAACACGCTGTTCGTGACCATCGGCTCGGTCGCGCTGGTCACGATCTCGACGGCGATGATGGGTTACGTGCTTGGCCGCCGGCAGTTTCCGGGGCGCGGCCTCGTCTTCGGGCTGATTATCTTCACCCTGTTCGTGCCGCAGGGATACACCATCATCCCGGTATTCGACCTGTTGACCCGGCTGGGTATCGGCCAGTCGCTGTGGGGCGTGATGCTGGCCACGTCCGGCGGCTCCTTCGTGATCTTCGTGCTGCTGTTCGCGGGCTACTTCAGCCAGATGCCCAACGAGCTCGAGGAAGCCGCCAAGATGGACGGCGTGGGGTTCGTGAAGACCTTCTGGTATGTCATGCTGCCACTATCGCGGCCGATCGTGGTGACGGTCATTGTCATGCAGACGCTCTATGCCTGGAACGATTTCCTGCTGCCGCTGGTGGTGACGCTGGCCAACCCGGCGATCCGCACCCTCTCGGTCGGTGTCTACGCCTTCCGGGGCGAGAATTTCGTCGATTGGGGCGGCATGACCGCGGCATCCACCATTACCATCGTACCGGTGGTGATCCTGTTCCTCTTCCTGCAGCGCTATTTCATCGACGGTCTCGCCGGCGCGGTGAAGGGCTGACTCTAACAACGGAGAGACCACCATGTCTGGCGTCAGTCTCAGAAACGTCAAGAAAGCCTATGGCAACACGCCGGTGATCCATGGCGTCGATATCGAAATCAACAAGGGCGAGTTTGTCGTTTTCGTCGGCCCGTCCGGCTGCGGCAAGTCCACGCTCCTGCGGATGATCGCAGGCCTTGAGGAAATCACCGGTGGAGACCTGCTGATCAACGACCAGCGCGTCAACGACGTCGATCCGTCCAATCGCGGCGTCGCCATGGTGTTCCAGACCTACGCGCTCTATCCGCATATGAGCGTTGACCAGAATATGGGCTTCGGCTTGCGCATGAACGGCATGCCCAAGGCGGAGGTGGCGGGGCGCGTGATGCGCGCCGCCAGGATCCTGCAGATCGAGGAATTGCTGGACCGCAAGCCGCGCCAGCTCTCGGGCGGCCAGCGGCAGCGCGTCGCCATCGGGCGGGCAATCGTGCGCAACCCGCAGGTGTTTCTGTTCGACGAGCCGCTGAGCAATCTGGACGCCGAATTGCGCGTTGCCACGCGGCTCGAGATCGCCAAGCTGCATCACCAGCTTGCCGGCTCCACCATGATCTACGTCACCCACGACCAGGTCGAGGCCATGACACTGGCCGACAAGATCGTGGTGCTGCGCAAGGGCGTGGTCGAACAGATCGGCGCGCCGATGGAGCTCTATGAAAGGCCCGCCAATCTGTTCGTCGCCGGCTTCATCGGCTCGCCCCGGATGAATCTCGTCAATCTTACCGGAGCCGGCAGCGCCAAGGCGGCGCCGGATGGTTCGCCGGTGGCGATGGCGGGGCCGGGCGCCGAGAATGCCGTGGTGCTGGGCATGCGGGCCGACCAGATGCGCATCGTTGCACCCGGTGCCGGAACCATCGACGGCACGGTCAGCGTGGTCGAGCGGCTGGGCGACGCCGAGTTCGTCTATGTCCGCACCGGCTGGGACCAGGAACTGGTGGTGCGCGTCGATGGCGGCACCGACTTGCCGGTGGGGCAGGCCGTCGGCCTCGCCTTTGCGGGGCGCACGCATTTCTTCGACGCCCAGGGCAAGGCGCTGGACGGCCTCAGCCTGCCAAGCGCCTGACGATTTTCACAAGAGGCAAACCCTTGCAGCCAAATATCATTTTCATCATGTCGGACGATCACGCCGCGCGGGCCATTTCGGCCTATGGTGGCGGACTCAACCACACGCCGAACCTGGACCGCCTCGCCAATGAAGGCATGCGGCTTGACCGGTGTTATGTCACAAACTCGATCTGCACCCCCAGTCGGGCGGCCATCCTCACCGGCACATACAATCACGTAAACCAGGTCACGACGCTCGATACCCACATCGACAACCGTCTGCCCAACGTCGCCAGGCACTTGCGCCAGGGTGGGTACCAGACGGCAATCTTCGGCAAATGGCATCTGGGTGAAGGCAAGGCACATGAGCCGACCGGATTCGACCAATGGGCAGTCGTGCCGGGGCAGGGGGTCTATTACGATCCGGTGCTGATCGATAAGGATGGTCCCAGGGTCCACCCGGGCTACGCCACCGACATCATCACCGATATCAGTCTCGACTTCATCAAGGGCCGGGATCCGTCGCGACCTTTCTTTCTGATGTGCCACCACAAGGCTCCGCATCGCAATTTTGTCTGCGACCACAAGCACGAGGACATGTTCGAGGGTGAAGATTTGCCTCTGCCCGAGAGCTTCTCGGATGACTACGCCAATCGCGCCGTGGCCGCCGCTGCGGCCAAGATGCGCATTCGCTCGGACATGACCTACGACGACCTCGGACTGATCCAGCCCGAGGGTGGCAGCGAAGTTGGCGACCTGATGTTCCCGCATCCCTTCGTGCAGAACCGCAAGGTGCCCGATATCGAGGATGGCGGCTCGATTACCCTGATCGATGCGCGTACCGGCAAGAATTTTACCTTTACCGATCCGCGGGCACTGGCTGAGTTCAAGTACCAGCGCTATATCAAGCGCTACCTGCGCACGGTGCAATCGATTGATGACAATGTCGGCCGGCTGCTTGACTATCTTGATGCGGAGGGCCTCGTCGACGATACCATCGTCATCTACACCTCCGACCAGGGTTTCTTTCTGGGCGAACATGGCTGGTTCGATAAGCGCTTCATGTATGAAGAGTCGTTGCAGATGCCGTTCCTGGTTCGCTATCCCAAGGCCATCAAGCCAGGCAGCGTCAGCAAGCAGATCGCCATGAATGTCGATTTCGCGCCGACCTTCCTCGATTATGCCGGCATCCGCATCCCCACCTACATGCAGGGCGCCAGCATGCGGCCGGTCTTCGAAGCGACGGCGGGCGATGACTGGCAGGACGTCGCCTATCACCGCTACTGGATGCACAAGGATGTCATCCACAATGCCTTTGCCCATTACGGCATCCGCGACCACCGCTACAAGTTGATCTACTGGTACAACGATCCCTTGCAGCAATTGGGGGCTACTAGGGGCGATGAGCCCCCGGAGTGGGAGTTGTTCGACTGCGAGGCCGACCCCCATGAATTGCATAATCGGGCAAATGACCCTGAATTTGCCGGTATCTTCGCCGACATGGTCGGAAGGCTCGATGCCAAGATGGCCGAGATCGGCGACATGCCCGAGCATGACAGCCGGATGGTGCTGTCCGGAAGGTGACGACAGGTCAGGTTGGTCGCCTGCCCGTCGGCAAGGGCGGGTAAGGCCCAGGAAGGTTAGTATGAGCGATCCCCAGGACCGGCAGAACCGGCCCGGTGACTCGCCGCTGATTGCGGGAGTAGACGAGGCGCTGCAAACCTCTGGTCGAGTCTGGGGCGCCGTGCTGGCCTGGTGGAACGCGAATATGGACGAGGCCGGCCTGCCGGCGCGTCTCCGCACCATGGTGCGCCGGCGGGAAAGCTGGCTGGTGCTTCTGGCCATCTTGATCGGCATAGCTGTAGCGGCTTGCCAACATAAGCGCCTCTGCTCGCAAACATCGGCATTTTCTGCTCGAATTATCTGACAATGGAGCGGGCGTCGTGCTCACGCTCCCTGCCAATGTGCTCGCAAACATCCGGGTCTGCTTGCAAACATCC
>NZ_JCAKKP010000027.1:0-22676 GCF_059509755.1 Aquamicrobium sp. YD-1-mutant5 | reverse complement strand
TGTTGATTTCCGCTGAGAGCTGACCCGGGATTGAGGGATTTTTCCATTGAGAAGTGACCCATGTTTGAACCCACCCCTGCTGGTTGATTGCAGGGGACTTTGGAGTGATAGACATGGCGTTACTGAGCGTTATCCGACGCTGGCATCTGCGAGATGGACATTCGATCCGGGAGATTGCACGGCGCACGGGACTGTCGCGGAATACGATCCGCAAATACCTGCGATCAGGTGAGGTCGAGCCCCGCTTCAAGGCGCCGGAGCGGCCGAGCAAGCTTGATGCCTATGCCGAGCGGCTGTCTGCCTGGCTGAGGACGGAAGCAAACAGGCCGCGCAAGCAGAAGCGTACGATCAAGCAGTTGCACGCCGATCTAATGAGCCTCGGCTATGAGGGCTCATATGGTCGTGTCGCCGCCTTTGCGCGGACCTGGAAGGAAGAGCGCCAGCGTCAGATGCAAACGAGCGGGCGCGGCACCTTCGTGCCGCTGGCGTTCGAGCCCGGGGAGGCCTTCCAGTTCGACTGGTCGGAAGACTGGGCGGTCATCGGCGGCGAGCGCACCAAACTTCAGGTGGCGCACTTCAAGCTCAGCTACAGCCGTGCCTTCATCGTGCGGGCCTATCCGCTGCAAACGCACGAGATGCTGTTCGACGCCCACAACCACGCCTTCCGGGTTCTGGGCGGCGTTCCCCGGCGCGGGATCTACGACAACATGCGCACGGCGGTCGACAGGATCGGCCGCGGCAAGGAGCGGCAGGTCAATGCCCGCTTCTCGGCCATGGCCAGCCATTATCTGTTCGAGACCGAGTTCTGCAATCCGGCTTCGGGCTGGGAGAAGGGACAGGTCGAGAAGAACGTCCAGGATGCGCGTCACCGGCTATGGCAGCCAATGCCGCGCTTTCCATCGCTGGAGGCCCTAAACGACTGGCTGGAGCAGCGGTGTCGGGAGCTGTGGCAACAGATTCCCCATGGCCTCCGACCCGGCACGATCGAAGACATCCGGGCCGAGGAAGCACGGTTCCTGATGCCCATGCCACGCCTCTTCGACGGCTTCGTCGAATACACCACGCGGGTCTCTCCGACCTGCCTCGTCCATTTGGAGCGCAACCGCTACAGCGTGCCGGCGTCCTTTGCCAACCGGCCGGTTAGCCTCCGGGTCTATCCGGAGCGGATTGTGGTTGCCGCGGAGGGGCAGATCGTGTGCGAGCACCGCCGCATCATCGAGCGGTCGCATGACGGCCCCGGTCGCACCGTCTACGACTGGCGTCACTATCTGGCGGTCATCCAGCGCAAGCCCGGTGCTCTGCGCAACGGCGCTCCCTTTACTGAACTCCCCGAAGCCTTCAAACGGCTGCAGCAGCACCTGCTCAGGAAGCCCGGCGGCGACCGCGAGATGGTCGAGATCCTGTCGCTTGTCCTGCAACATGACGAGCAGGTCGTGCTGACGGCAGTGGAGATGGCCCTGCAGGCTGGCGTGCCGACCAAGGTCCATATCCTTAATCTCCTGCATCGGCTGGTCGACGGCAAGCCGATCACGGCACCCGTCGTGGATGCGCCGCAGGCGCTGAGCCTGGTCAAGGAGCCACAGGCCAATGTCGAGCGCTACGATGCGCTGCGCCAGGTTCGGGAGGTGCGTCATGCGTCATGATCCCGCCAGCGGCGCCATCGTCATCATGCTCCGGAGCCTCAAGATGCACGGCATGGCGCAGGCCGTCGCCGAGCTCACCGAGCAGGCTTCTCCCGCCTTCGAGGCCGCCATCCCGATCCTGTCGCAGCTGCTGAAGGCCGAGATGGCCGAGCGAGAGGTCAGATCCGTGGCTTATCAGCTCAAGAGTGCACGCTTCCCGGTCTATCGCGACCTGGCAGGCTTCGACTTCGCCAGCAGCGAGATCAATGAAGCCCTCGTGCGTCAGCTCCATCGATGCGAGTTCATGGGCGATGCCAACAATGTCGTGCTTGTCGGCGGCCCTGGCACCGGAAAGACCCACGTCGCCACCGCCCTTGGCGTGCAGGCGGTCGAGCATCACCGCAAGCGTGTGCGCTTCTTCTCCACCGTCGAGCTTGTCAACACGCTCGAGCAGGAGAAGGCCCAAGGCAAGGCCGGCCAGATCGCCAACCGGCTCGCCCATTCCGATCTCGTCATCCTCGATGAACTCGGATATCTGCCCTTCAGCGCGTCAGGCGGGGCGCTGTTGTTCCATCTACTGAGCACGCTCTACGAGCGCACCAGCGTCGTCATCACCACCAACCTCAGCTTCAGCGAATGGGCGACCGTCTTCGGTGATGCCAAGATGACGACGGCGCTGCTCGATCGCCTCACCCATCATTGCCACATCTTGGAAACCGGAAACGACAGCTTCCGCTTCAAGAACAGTTCAGCACAGGCCGCAACGAGCAAGAAGGAGAAAGCCGCCCCTTGACCAAAACCTAAGACCCAAACCATACATGAAGGCGGGTCACTTCTCGGCGAAAATCCCGGGTCAGCTCTCAGCGGAAATCAACACCAAGTCCAGATTAAGCAGCGACTTGCTGGAAACGCTCCACTACATCTCATGACGTCGAGTTTGTGAGCAGGAGGCTGGTTCATTTCTGGTCGACAGCCAGAACGACCATCTCGTTCGACCCGCAGATGAAGCTGACTGTATCGCCGACGTTGTCAGCCATCGAAGGAGGTGCCTCTGCCAGGATCATTTGTCCGGTGGCCGTGACAAAACGTATGTGGGCCCGCCCCCCGAGAAACGTCACATCCTCCAACCTGCCTTGCAATTCGAGCGATTGCTCCTGCCCGCGCCCACCGGCGGCGAGTTGCTCGGGACGGATGACGACCGTTGCCGCGTCGCCAGCCCTCAGGGCACGCCCGGAGGTCAAGCGTGACGAGGGCAGCCTGAACCGGCTGCCGCCGATATCGAGAACGATGCCGTCGCCATCGACGCCCTCTACCTCGGCGTCCAGCATGTTGGCCGCGCCGATGAAACCGGCGACGAAGGCGGTGGCGGGACGCGAATAGATTTCGCGCGGCGATGCGATCTGCTCGATCCGGCCACGGTTCATCACCGCCACCAGATCCGACATCGACATCGCCTCCTCCTGATCGTGGGTGACGAAGACGAAGGTCTTGCCTGTCCGCTTCTGAACCGCCTTCAGTTCGTTCTGCATCTCCTGCCTCAGCTTCAGGTCGAGCGCGCCCAGCGGCTCGTCGAGCAGCAGCGAAACCGGGTCGGGCGCCAGCGCACGGGCCAGCGCCACGCGCTGGCGCTGGCCGCCGGAAAGCTCGTCCGGCATGCGCTCGCCGAGCTGCGGCAGGCGGATGAGCTCCAAAAGCTCGTCGCATCGCCTTTCAATCGCCGCGCGATCCAAGTTCTTCATCTCGCAGCCGAAGCCTATATTGCGACGCACGCTCATATGCGGGAACAGCGCATAGTCCTGAAAGACCATATTGACCGGCCGGCGAAAAGCGGGCTCGTGCGTGATGTCGCGGCCATCGACCAGAATCTTGCCCGAATCCGGCTCCACAAAACCGCCGATCGATCTCAGCAGCGTCGATTTTCCGCAGCCGGACGGCCCCAGAAGCGTCAGGAACACGCCACGCTCAACGGTGAGAGAGACCCCGTCAATGGCAACCGCCGCTCCATAGCTCTTGCGGATATCCTTCAGTTCGATCG
Source organism: Aquamicrobium sp. YD-1-mutant5 (assembly GCF_059509755.1). Taxonomy (NCBI): domain Bacteria; kingdom Pseudomonadati; phylum Pseudomonadota; class Alphaproteobacteria; order Hyphomicrobiales; family Phyllobacteriaceae; genus Aquamicrobium; species Aquamicrobium sp. YD-1-mutant5. Next base: position 19,019 of record NZ_JCAKKP010000027.1, on the reverse strand, counting down.
CCGGATTGGTACTCGTCATCTCATTCAGCTCCGCAAGGTGTCACTGGTCGTCGCGGCGCAGCCGTCTGCGTCGCGTGAAGCGTTCGGCATAGAGGCCGAGCGCCATGGTGGTGAAAAGGACCATTGTCGAAATCGCCGCGATGCCGGGATTGAGGCCGAAGCGCAGCTTGGCGAACAACAGCACGGGAAATGTCGGCTCAAAACCACCAAGGAAAAAGGACCGGACGAAATCCTCGAACGACAACAGCAGGCAGAACATGAAGGCCCCGAACAAGGCCGGCGCCAGCCATGGAAGCACGACGCGCACGAACACGATCACCTCGTCGGCGCCGAGGTCGCGCGCAGCATCCGCCAGATTGTGGCCCATGCTGTCCAGTCGCGTCAGGGCCATCACCGCGACGAACGGCATTGAGCCTGCAGCATGACCGAATACGATCGCGGCAGTGCCCGGCTCGATACCCAGCCTGCTGATGAACATCCGCAGTGCGATCGACGAAACGACCACCGGCAGAAAGGCCGGCATGACGACGATCGCCACCAGAATGGCGCGCATCACCCCACGGGTGCGTGTCAGCAGCAATGCTGTCGGCAAACCCACCGCCAGTGCGATAAGTGTGGACAGGACAGCGACGCGAGCCGACAGCACCAATGCAGACAGCATCTCCCGATCGAACACCATGTCGGCATACCAGTGGGTTGTCCATTTGGTGATCGGAAAAGCGATGAAGGCGGAATCGCGTAACCCCATCGCCGCCATCACCAGTATGGGCGCGAAGAGATAGGCGATGAAAAGCCAGAAATAGGCGGGCAGTGAAAAACCACGCAGGTATCTCATGACGTTTTTCTCCGGCGCGGCTGGAACAGAAGCATGAACAGGCCGACATAGGCGAGCGCGGCGGCAAGCAGAATAAGGCTGAAAGCACTGCCGAGCGGCCATGAATCGCCTGCCTTGGCGAACACCTGACCGATTGTGGTGGCGAACATGGTGGTGTTGGGACCGCCCAGCAATTGCGGCATGGCGAACAAGCCAACCGTCAGCAGGAAAACCAATGTGCAGCCCGTAACCACACCCTCGCGTGACAAGGGCAGGACGATGCGGGTGAAACGCCGCCATCCGGGTGCTCCCAGATCGGAGGCAGCCTCCAGAACGCTTCTGTCGATCTTCTCCAGTGCCGCATAGAGCGGCAAAAGCATGTAGAGTGACGTCAGATAGATAACACCGATGGTCAGGGAAACATTGTTGTAGAGCAGTTCATAAGGCGTGCCCGGCAGACCGATCCATGAAGCGAAGGAGTTCACCGCACCGCGGTTGGCCAGCATAAGTATCCATGCGAAGCTGCGGATGACCTCGCTTACCCAGAACGGCGCAATCACCAGCAACAGCAGGCGGGTTCGGCGTGCCGGCGCGGCGACCTTGGATATGTAGAAGGCGATCGGAAACACCACCACCAGTGTCAGCGCGGTGACTGCGGTGCCGAAGACAAAGGTGCGCAGGAAGGCCGTCAGGTAGAGCGGCCGCCCGAAGAAGGCCGTGTAGTGACGCAGTGTGAATTGCGGCTCAGTGCCTGGGGCGAGTGGATAGCGATCATAAAGGCTGATCATCGCCATCTGGACGAGCGGAGCCAAATTGGCAACGATGATCCACGCGACCGGCAGTGCGGCGACAATGGACAGCCGAAACCAGCCGGCGCGCGCATGCAGCTCCAGCAGGGCCCGATAGGCTCGGAAATCGCGCGCATGCACGAGTAAGCGGGTCATGACAAATATCCTGTGCAGTGAGAAACGGCGGCGCGAACGCCGCCGTTGCAGTTACGCCGCCCGAATTTCCTCGGCCGCCTTGTCGATCAGGTCGAAGATGAAGGGCGCGGTTTCGACATTGACCCAGGTGAGCCTGCCGCGATGCTCCGGTGACAGGAACAGAACCTTCCTTTCCTCGTCGGAAAGCAGCGCTTCAGTGCCCTTGAGTGCTGAGATATAGCCTGTCTCGCGCACCATCGCCGCGCCATTTTCCGGGCTGGCCAGCAGCGCGTCGAGGAAGCGATAGGCATTGTCGAGGTTCTTTGCCCCGCGCACGATGTTGAAGCCATAGGCAAACGCCCAGCCACCCTCTTTCGGAATGGTGTAACTGGCAGGAAAGCCGTCAAGGATCAGCTTGGAGGCTGCTCCTGACCACGACTGGGCAAGGGCGATGTCCCCATTGACCATCATTTGCTGCACTTCTGTGCCGGAATCGTAAAACCGCCGTACCAGCGGTTTTTTCCCGATGAGGAAGTCGCGCGTAGCATCCACCGCGCGCTGGGCAACATCCGTGTTGCCCCGATAGCGCGCCGCCGATCCGTCGAAGCCCAGATAGTCCATCGCAATCGGGAAGAAGTCCTGTATCTGATAGGCGATCCTGCCCTTGTTCTCTTCTGCGAACATTGGAGCCCAGCTGTCCGTATCGGTGAAGGTCTCGGTGTTGTACAGCAGCCCCATCGAAGCGATCAGCAAAGGTACGCCCCATCGCTGGCCACCGCGCGATACCCAGTCCGCTTCGGCATATTCAGTTTCGATCTGCGACCAGTTGGAAAGCCGCGACGTATCGACCGGCTCAAGAAAGCTGGCATCGACGAACTGATAGAAGCGGTGACCGGCACAGCATACGATGTCGGTGCTGAAATTGCCGTTTTCGGCCGCCAGCAGATTGAACTGCTCGCCCTGATCCGACACGAGGCGGATATTGAGGCGGATGCCGCTTTCCTTCTCGAAGCGATTGCGAAACTCCTCTGTGACAAATCCGTTATAAGCCCAGATGTTGAGCTGATCCGATGCGGCCCACGCGCGGCTGACGAATGCCGGCATTGCAAGTGCGCCAGCCCCCATGGCTGCAGTGCTCTTCAGGAACTCTCGTCTTGGAAAGGTCTTTGACATGTTCTCCTCCTCTTGTTTTGCATTCCAGAACAGGCGGCTTGTTTTTCGGGTCGCCGCTGGCCTTCCTGCCAGCGGCGAGCCCATTGCGTCATGCCAGTTACGATGAGCATTTTGTCCGGAAAGGCCGCCCATGCAGGCGATCAACCAGATACTTCGCGACGTAATAGTCCATATGCGCACCACCGCCGTTCTTCATGACAGTGATCTGGTCGGCCGAGGTGCGGCCGGGGACCTTCTTCTGGCAAAGATCGAACATGTCGCCGCAAATGTCGGTGGGCGAAATGATGCCGCGCGCATAGGGATCGAGGAACTCGCCCGAACGCTCCGTCGTCTGGCGGTGATCGACGAAGACGGCGGCGCGCGTCAGCACATCGTCATCGGCCTCGCGCATCTCCGGCGTGAACGACCCCACCAGATCGACATGGGTTCCGGGCCGGAGCAGCCTGCCCTTGAGATGGGGTGTGCTGGCCATGGTGGCGCTGGAAATGATGTCGGCCCCGGCCACCGCCTCGTCGAGATCGTCCGCCACCTCGGCCGGCACATCTTCAGCGCGCAGCAGCGTGGCCAGCTTTTCCGCATTGGCACGGGTGCGGTTCCAGATCCGCACCTTTTCCAGCGATGGCCGCACGCTCAGATGGGCGCGCACGAGATAGGGGGCGAGTGCGCCCGCGCCGATCATCAGCATGGTGCGCGAATCCTCGCGCGACAGCAGGCGTGAGCCGAGCGCGGAGTCCGCCGAGGTCTTGCGGAAGATCATCGCCTCGCCATCGATGATGGCCTCGGTAATGCCGGTGTTGCCGTCGCTGAAGGCATAGATCGAGTTGACGTTGGAAACGCCGTGGCGCGCCTGATTGTTGGGAAAGGAGGTGACCAGCTTGCACAGCAGGCCCTCCTGCGGCTCCCATGCCGGCAGGATGATGACGGCATCGGGATGGCCGCCCCCGTTTTCCTGGCTGTAGATGAGACGATCCGAAATCTTCGGCATGCCTCCCAGATGTGCCACCTCGATCGCATTGATCAGCCCTTCATATTCAAGCAACTGGTGGACCCGCTCGGCGTCGATGAGTTTCATGTTGATTTTCTCCTGAATTGATCTGGTTATGGAAAGGGTCAGGCCCGGCAATCCGCATACAGATGCGGCGCAAGCGAAGCGCTATGAAGCTCGACGCCAAGCCCGGCGCCTTCCGGAACCGGCATGAAGCCGGCCTCTACCGTGTGTTCGAGCGGGCACTCCAGCACCGGCTGGTATCCCGGCTCCCTGTCGAAATCGGGAAAGTGCTCCAGCACCATGAAGTTCGGCGTGGTGGCTGCGAGCTGCACCGCCACGGCGGTCGCCAGCGCGCTTCCGTAATTGTGGGGCGCGACGCGCGCGTTGCGGCTTTCGGCCATGGCCGCCATCATGCGCGCCTCAAGCAGGCCGCCGGTGTTGCAAACGTCGGGCTGGAGAATGTCGATGGCGCCGCTGTCCAGCAGGCGCTGGCAGCCGGACCGGCCATAGGCGCGCTCGCCGGCGGCCAGCGGAATGGAGGTATTGGCAGCCACCTTCGCCAGCGCCTCCATGGAAGAGGGATCGACCGGCTCCTCGATGAACAGGACGTCGAAGGGTTCCAGTCGCTTGCACAGCCGGATGACCTGATCCGTGGTCAGGCCGCCGCCAAGATCCAGCATGATGTCGACTTCCGGCCCCACAGCCTCGCGGATTGCCGCCACACGGTCGGCAGCCAGAAACAGCACCTGCGTCTCAACCTGCCGCCGCACCGGGTGGCGAACAACCGTCACCGGATCGGCAAGGCCCAGCGGATAAAGTTTCAACCCCCTGTAGCCCCGGGAGACCGTCGCAGCGGCAGCGCGCGCATATTCGTCAGGTGTGTCGCATCCGATCCACCAGCCATTGGCGTAAACCGGCAGCTTGTCCCAGACCCGACCGCCCATAAGCTCGTAGACGGGAACGCCCAGCCGGCGGCCCTTGATGTCCCACAGCGCCTGCTCGACAGCGCTGAGCGCGGCAAAGGAAATAGCACCGCCGTTGCGCGTCCAGAAGGACCGATCGTAAATATCGCTCCAGATGGCAGTGATAGCGGAAGGGTCGCGGCCAATTACGTGACGCTCGACCATCGATCGGATCATGGCTGCAGCGGCTTCCCCACCCAATCCGTAGGCGACGCCTGCCTCACCAATTCCGCGCGTACCCTCGGCGGTCACCAGTTCAAGCACAATAGCACGGCGATTGCCGGTCGGCGCGACATAGATTCGCGCCTCCTCGACGATTGTCCTGGGCATGTTTTCAGTCCTTTTTCAGTTCGATTGGGCGCGGCGCCAGACGGCCCCTGCAAGCAGTTGCGCGCGTGGCACGAGGCTGTCGAGCCGCAGATATTCCTCTGCTGTATGGGCTTTCCAACCCATTGGTCCGGTGCCACAAAGGCTGGGGCAGCCGGCATTGTGGGTGAAGCCGGAATCGGCACAGCCCCCGGAAAACTCACCTTCGACGCTCATTCCGAGATCCGCTGCCGACTGCCGGTAGATTTCCAGCATCTCCCGCGTGCCCTCATTCGGTTCCATCGGATCGAAGCGAGCGAGAATTTCGAGGCGGGAGCGCGTACCGGGCACGAAAGACCGGCGGACGATCTCGTCGATATCCGCCTTCAGCGCATCGCGCTGCGCCACGGTGACGAAACGGCAGTCGATCAGGGCTCTTGCCGACGGTGCGACCGTATTGTGAGACTGACCGCCCTCGACCACGCCGACATTGACCGTGTAGCCGGCCTCGACATCGCTCAGGGCATGCAGAGCCGTTATCTTGCCCGCCAGCTCGCCGATTGCCGAGATGCCCTCGGTGAAGTTGCCTCCGGAATGGGCCGAGCGGCCTTCGATGACGAGTTCCAGCATCATGCCGCCGCGACGGCCGGTCACCACATTGCCCGTCGGGCGTGCCGGCTCCGAGTTGAAGACCGCACGGGCCTTGCGGCCATATTCGATGATGATTTCACGGCAGGAAGGCGAGCCGATTTCCTCGTCGCTGGTCATCATCACCATCAGTGACGGCGGGTTCACCTGCGTATGGTGGAAGGCGGCGAGCACGAAAGCGTTCTGGACAAGCCCGCCTTTCATATCGCAGACGCCCGGCCCGTAGGCTACCCCGTCGACGATACTGAACGGTCGCTGAGCAACCTCACCTGTGGGGAATACGGTATCGCGATGGCCGAGCATCATGATCGGGCGATCTGTTGCTGAGACCGGGCCGATTTCCGCGATCAGCACGTCGCCGGCGGCAGGCAGCGGCAGGGTGCGCGTCGCGATGCCATGTTCCTGGAAGAAATCGCGGAACCGTGTGCCGACAGCATCAACGCCCTGCTTGTCGTGCGAATTGGAATCGATGTTCACCACATCGCGCAACAGATCGACCATCGCGTCCTCCTGCCCCGACAGCCATTGATGTAACCTGCTGATTTCTTCGTGCATCTTGTTGTACCGGTTGCATGTTCTGTTATGCTTCACTCAGGCGAAAGCGCCCTGCCCCAGGGCAGACACGGGCAGATGACAGCGGATGAGATGGTTCTCGCCCGTCTCCAGGTTCGGCGGCGATTGGATGTCGCAAAGTCCCTCAATGCTGCTTTCGCAGCGTGCGGAAAACGGGCAGCCACGCGATTGTGGCGTCCAGCTTGTAGCCTCGCCCTCAAGCGGACGGTGCGGCGCAGCGATGTCCTGATCGACGCTCGGAACAGCATCCAGCAATGCCTGCGTGTAGGGATGGAAGGGCGGTTCGAACACCTCTTCAACCCCGCCTGTTTCAAGGACATGACCGAGATACATCACGCACACGCGGTCGGCGATATAGCGCACCACGGCCAGATCATGGGAGATGAAAACCAGAGCGGTTCCGGTCTGCTTCTGCACGGACAGAAGAAGCTCCAGTATGGCGGTCTTGACCGACGTATCGAGAGCGGAGGTCGGCTCGTCAGCGACCACAAGCGCGGGACGGCCGGCAAAAGCGCGCGCCACCGCAACGCGCTGTTTTTGTCCGCCTGACAACCGGCCCGCGCGCATGCGCATGACTTCTGCCGGAAGCCGCACGAGGTCAAGCAGGCGCTCCACCTCTCGCCGCCGACCGTCCCTGTCGCGAACGCCGCCCAGCAGCTTCACCGCACGGTCGAGGATGAACCCCACCGTATGCAGCGGGTTGAGCGTGCTGTCGGGGTTCTGAAACACCATCTGGACGTTGCGGACCTGCTCGCGGCTGCGCTGCTCGACCTGTTTTCCGGTCACATCGTCACCGAGCACGACGACCCGGCCCGAACTCGGAGCCTCCAGCCCCATGATGACGCGCGCCAGCGTGGACTTGCCGCAGCCGGACTCGCCGACGATGCCGAGCGTTTCTCCCGGCGACAGGGCGATCGAAATGCTTTCGCCGGCGCGCACCTGCCTGCTGCGTTTCCCAAACAGGTCGAATGGACTGCGCAGTTCATAGGTCTTGCACATGTTCTCGACCGAAAGCACGCAGTCCCTGCGATGCCGGGGCATTTCTGGCTCCCGCGCAGGCGCTTCGGGACCAGCATCCTTGCCGAGGTCCTTCCACCGCGCACACCGCACGTCCACCGAGGAGCGCGCCGGCCCGATGTCGATGCGGGTGTCGCATTCGCCAGGCACGGCATGGTGACAGCGATCCATGAAGGTGCAGCGCCGCGGCGCCGAAGAAAGCCGGGGCACCTGACCGGGGATCGAGTTCAGGCGATAGTCGGCGCGGCCACGGTCGAGGCGCGGGATGCAGCTCACCAGCCCCTGCGTGTAAGGATGCTGCGGCGCTCCCAGAATGGTTGCGGTGGCGCCGCGCTCGACGATCTGGCCGGCATACATCACCGACACGCGCTCGCACACGCGCCGCACCAGACCCAGATTGTGGGAGATGAACAGCATCGCCGTGCCGTGCTCCTCGCGCATGCGGGCAAGAAGCTCGATGATCTGCGCCTCGACGGTCACGTCGAGCGCCGTGGTCGGTTCATCGAGGATGAGCAGAGCCGGCTCCGCGAGGAAAGCCATGGCGATGACGATGCGCTGTTGCTGGCCACCCGAGAGCTGATGCGGGTAGCGGCCCATCGTGCCCTCGGGGTCGGGAATGCCGACCTTGCGCAGCATCTCCAGAACACGGGGGGCGATGCTGCCGGCTTCGGCATGCTCATGAGTCTCCAGAACCTCGGCAAGCTGACGCCCGATCTTCATGGTCGGGTTCAGCGCGCTCGACGCGTCCTGATAGACCATGGCGATGCCGCCCCTGCGCAGGGCGCGCAGGTCCGCTTCGGTCATGGTGCCCAAATCCTGTCCGCGAAACAGGATGCGGCCCTGTGCGATGCGCCCGTTTTCACCGAGATAACGCATGACGGACATTGCCACGGTGGATTTTCCGCAACCGGATTCACCGATCAGAGCCATGCATTCGCCGGCGCCAAGCTCCAGGCTGACATCATTGACCGCCAGAACCTCGCGATCAGCTCCCCTATAGCGAATTTCGAGATCCTCGATCCTGAGCAGGGGCGTTGCTTCAGCGGCCATGATCAAGCTCCTGAAGTCCATCGGCAATGAGGTTGAAGGCCGAAACCAGCGTCACAATGGCCAGCGAAGGAAACAGCGCCGCGTGCGGATAGACGTTGAGGATGGGCGTCGCGTCGCGCACCATTCCGCCCCAGTCCGGATCGGGGGGTGGCAGGCCGAGGCCGAGGAAGCCCAGCACACCGATGGCGATGATGGTGTAGCCCATGCGCACGCAGAAATCGACGATGAGCGGGCCGCGGGCCAGCGGCAGGATTTCCACGAAGACGATGTAGAGACTGGTTTCGCCGCGTGTGCGCGCCGCCGCCACGAAGTCGCGTGTCTTGATGTCGAGTGCGAGGCCCCGCACCAGACGGGCAATGCCCGGACTGGAACTGAGGACGATGGCCAGCACGATGTTGAGAGCGGACGGACCAAGCGAGGCGATCAGCACCACGTAAAGCACGATCTTCGGGAAGGAGAGCAGCACGTCGATGACGCGCGACACGACCTCGTCCACCCAGCCTCCCTTGTAGCCGGCCGCCAGACCGGCGCTGATACCCACGACATAGGCGCAGATCAGCGAAACCGGCGCGATGAGCAGGACCGGGCGCGCGCCCCAGATGATGCGGGAGAGGATATCCCTGTGAAGGCTGTCGGCGCCGAACCAGTGATGAGCGGAAGGCCCCAGATCGGACACCGCCGTCATGTGCTGGGCGTTGGGCGCGTAAGGTGCGATCCACGGCGCCAGCACGGCCACCGCAATCCAGAAAAAAAGGATCGCCAGCCCCACGCACAGGATGGGGGAACGGGCGAGCGCCCTGCCCCACCGGCTGGCAGGACTGCCCGAACCGGCGCGGATTTCATTGTCCATCGTCGCGCTCATGACAATCTTATCCGCGGATTGAGCAGCACATAGCCGACGTCGCCGACAAGCTGGGTGGAGATGGCGATGGCCACCGTGATCAGGCTGGTCGCCTCGATTAGCGCGATGTCGCCGAACATGGCCGCCTCCAGCAGCATGCGGCCGATGCCGGGATAGGCGAACACGACCTCTGTGACCACGACACCGCTGATCAGCCAGTTGATCTGGAGCAGGATGATTGTGAACGGCGCCATCATCGCGTTGCGCATCACATGGCGGGCAACGACCTGTCGGGGTTTCAGCCCTTTCAGAACGGCGGTCCGCACATAGGGCGTCTGCATCACCTCCATCACGGAAGTGCGCACGAATCGGGTAACGTAAGCTGTCACGTAAAGCGCGAGCACTGTCACCGGCAGAATGTATTGCAGATAGATCGGCCAGCCGCCCGCGGTCTGCAACGGACTGGTTCCTGGCAGCCAGCCCAGCCACACCACGAAGACGCTGGCCAGTATGACGGCCGACGCGAACTCAGGTATGGAGGCGAGCATGGTTGTCACGATCGTCACGGCGCGGTCGGCCGGCTTATTGGCGCGCAAGCCTGCATAGGTACCGATCAGGATCGCCAGCGGCACGATGGTCGCAAAGGCGAGCGCCGCCAGCTTCAGCGAATTGCCGAGACGCTCCCAGATGATGTCGGCGACCGGCATGTTCATCATCGACGAATAGCCGAAATTGCCGAAATAGCGGTCGCCGCGCGGATCCTCGAACCCAAGCCCCAGGTCCGGGTCCTGCAGGGGATCTGCCTGCAGGCCCACCAGCACACCAAGCCACCGGCCGTAGCGGACGAGCACAGGATCGTTGAGATGCAGACGTTCATAGAGCAGAAGCACCTGCTCCTCCGAGGCGAATGGCCCAAGTGTCTTTCGGGCCACATTACCCGGCGAAGCCTCGACCAGCATGAATATGATGAACGAGGCCGCAATCATCGTCACGAGTGACGAGGCGAGACGCCTTATCAGGATGGTGTTCACGAGACTTACCGATTTTTACAATGTTCTCTTTGCCGGAAGCGTCCCTTCCTATTCCTCGATCCACATATCTTTGTAATAATTGTAGTTGGACGGATGCATCGAGAAGTTCTTCAGCTTCTTGTTGTAAGCCGTGTACACGTTCCGATAGACAGGCTGGACAAGAGGGCCGTCCTCGATGAGAATTTCCTCCAGCTTGCTCATGATCTTCTTGCGCTCATCCAGTTCGACCGTTGCTCCCGCCTCATCCAAAAGCTTGTCGAAATCCGGATTGGAATAAGCGGATTCGTTCCACTCTCCGCCGGTGCGAAGCACCAGGTCGTAAAGCATGATACCAAGCGGACGGTGGTTCCAGTCTGTGAAGCCGAGCGGGACCTTCTGCCAGATTTCCCAGTACTGGGCCGGCGGCACGGGACGCATCGTCACGCGAATGCCGGCCTCGGCCCATTGACCAAGCATGCTCTGGACAATCTTGCTTTCCCACGAAGGCGCTGACTTCAGGTAAAGCTCGACATCAATGCCATCCGGATAACCAGCCTCGGCAAGCAGCTTCTTTGCCTGTTCAATGTCACGCTCAGGCGCCACAACCGCGCCATAATCTGCATGGTGTTTCGACACCAGATGATGCTCGCCAAGATAGCCCAGACCACCGAGACCAAGTTGCAGCACGGCCTCGCGATCGATGGCAAGACGCATGGCCTTGCGCACCCGCCCATCATCGAACGGCTTTTCAGTGACGCGCATACGCACCGCGCCGGTATTGGCGCTCGGCGCCTCGTAAACCTGAACGTGGCCAAGCTTGCGCAGCGTATCCAGAGCAGCGTTGTCCACCCAGATCAGCCCATCCACCTGCTTCGATGCTATTGCTGCGAGCTGGGCGTTGGGGTCCGTTCCTAGATCGAGCCACTCAAGTTCCTCGATGTAGGGACCCTCACCCCAATAATCATCCCGCGCCCGCATGCTGCACCGCTGACCCTTCTTGAAATCCACCAGCCTGTAAGGCCCGGTCGAAGCAGAGTCCGGGCCGAACCTGCCATTATCTTTCGGATCAATGATGAAGAGCTGCTCGTGGAACAGATGCTCTGGCACAAGCACATTGGCGCTCTTGCCGTTGAGGCGCACGGTGTGGTCGTCGAGCTTCTCGATGGCATCGTCGCGCCACAGACGATGACCTGTGACAGGCTTTCCGCCGTCATCCTTCTTGTCTGTCTCGTAAGCTTCCATGATGAAGCCAGCAAAAAGGCTCAGGAATGAAGAGCCCGAAGCCGGATCAAGCGCGTGCTTCAGGTTCCAGACCACATCGTCCGCGGTGAAGGGGCGACCATCGCTCCACTTCACATCTCTGCGCAGGCGCAGCGTCCAGATTTTTGCGTCGTCACTGGCCTCCCAGCGCTCCAGAAGCAGAGGCCGCGTGACATTGTCGGCACCGGTGACCGTCAGCGTTTCAAGAACCTGACGCATGAACATCTCCTGCCCCCAGCTGTAGGCATGGGGTGCGGAAACATCATCGAGATTGGCAAGGATGCGCAGCTTGCCGCCTTTTTTGGGCGCGTGCTGCTGGGCAAAGGCAGGAGTGAGACCAGCCACGCCATAAGCAGCCCCCGCCGACATGCCGAGCAAGGTGGCCAGTCGCAGGAAGGCGCGACGATCAAGCAGACCACCCTCCATTTGCTTTGCATAGGCGGAAATCATCGGATGGGCAGGTTCTTTGATCGGCATTCTGGTCTCCTCCAAGCCAATTTCAGGCCACTTTAAGAGAACATGATCCATTGTCAATTCCATATTATGATTTTTGTGATCCTTTAGTAGACTTATCTCCCGAAAGGGCCCACCTCCTGTTTTTTCGGTCCGAACCGCTCATTCGTGAACTTCTCTCGTAATCCGGCACCCGACCGAAGGGGAGTGACGAAGGCATGAATAGAGGATATTTGGGCTGCAAAGGCGCAGAGTCTACTATATGAGTACGAATCGCAGGGTAAGGGTCAGATGATGCTAAGTTCTTTTGAACAGTCGCCACGGGAAGCGGACATGGAAATTCATGTCGGCAACAACATCCGTGACCTGCGCAAAAAACATGGGTGGTCTCTGACCGACGCGGCGCAGCAGCTTGGCATTGGTCGCTCTACGCTGGCGAAGATCGAGGCTGCATCCATGTCGCCGACAGTGGGCATGCTTCAGAAGATTGCTCTTGGGCTGGGAGTGGACATAACTGCTCTCATCTCACAACCCAATTCAGCACCCGCCTCCGGGCGCCTGACCGTCACCTATTCCGGGCAGGGTGAACATCACAGCACACCGGAGCACCACCACGAATTGCTTGGCGCGGGTCTTGCCAACAAACGCATGGTGCCTTTCCGCAGCCGGATAAAGGCCCGCAAGCACGACAAGTTGCCGCCATGGTATCGCCATGACGCGGAAGAGTTCATTTTCGTTCTTGAGGGAGAAGTGGTTCTCCACAGCGAACACTATGCACCAACCGACCTTCGACCCGGGGATTCTGTCTATCTCGACGGGCGCATGGGCCACTGCTTTGTGGCAAAAGGCGACGCGGACGCGATTGTGCTGTTTGTCCTGGCCCAATAATGTCTGCCGGCCAGTTACCTCTGCTCCTGCACCCGCACGCTAACCGATATCGGGTTATTTCGCGCGGCTGTCCAAGGTCCACACCCAACTGGATCTTCACGCGCCTTTCATAGCTATGAAAACCCTAAGCATCTCCACCAGCCCCGCAATCGCGCTCTGCAATATCCGCTCTCCATGTTTCGCCTCTGACAGGCCTGGATTGGAGCCGATGCGGCCGTCCGGAAAGCGTTGGCGGAAATCGGCAGCATCATGAAACTCGCCGGTCGGCGCGACGGCAGGATCCAGAACTACGTTCTTAGCGTGATCGGGAAACAGATGGCGGGTGATTGCGATCTCGCTGGCCGTGGCATGGCTTCCCTCTACATCCCCATAATATTCCTGCGACAGTTCAGCCACGCCTGCCGGATCCCACCAGTTCGCCAGTTGACAACGGATTGCCGGCAGGCCGGCCTGCCAGCGCAGCGCATGGATCTCTGCAAAAGCGGAGTTGATCGTAGCGATATTGCCGCCATGGCCGTTGACGAAGAAGAAGTTGCGGAACCCATGCGCCGCAAGCGCCATCACCTGTTCGCGCACAATTGAAATGAGCACCGTCGGCGTATGACTCATGCTTCCGGGAAAGGCCATGTGATGCGCAGCCATGCCGACCGAAATGGTCGGCGCAACCAGAACTCCTGTTCGACCTCCGACACCGCACGCTACATGTTCCGCACAGATCGCATCCGTACCGATCAGGCCGTTTGGCCCATGCTGCTCGGTGGAGCCGATCGGCACGACTATGGCGTCGCAGTTGCGAAGATAGGCCTCCACCTCAGGCCATGTCGACAGGGAAAGCAACACGTCACTACGCCCCCACGGCTATCGGCATGCCAGCTTCGCGCTCCAATGCGCGAAACAGATGGAACTGGGAGAATAGCGACGCGGTGCCGCCCGTGTGGATCACGCAAGGCGGCTCGTCTGGGGGGATTGCCTCGCTTGTAACGAGGTCCATGAAGCCGGCGAATGTCTTGGCGGTATAGATATGTTCGAGCAATATGCCTTCCGTGCGCGCCAATGTTACAATCGCTTTCTCCGAAGCTTCTGTGGGATGGCCATAGCCCGGGCCGAGATGGTCCATGTGATAGTGAACAAGCAAGTTGTCAAATTCAGGTGCAGCCAGCCCTGTATGAGCCGCCAGATCGCAGTAGATGCGCGCGATGCGCGCGGCCAAATCGGCTTGACCGTATTCAACGCTGACCAGATGAATCTCGAAAGGATTGTCCTGCAGGGCATTGCCGAAGATGAAGCCTGCCTCTGTCGGGCCCATCGAACCGGGAAGCACGACATGGCGTATGGGCGCATCCAGTGACCGTGACTGGCGGTGAAGTTCGAGCGCACCCTGTACATAGCCAAGTGCCCCGATAATCGCATCGCCGACAATGTAGGGGGATCGGCCCTGCCTCCTCAACTCGTCTGCCGCCTCCTCAACCAGAACGGCCCTTTGTTGCTCGCTGACATTGCCAAGGAAACGCACCTCGGCCCCGAACAAGCCGTTGAGGAAAGAGGCACGGAGACTTTCATCATGCGGGTTGGCATTGTGGAATACGACACAGTCAAGCCCCGCCACCGAAGCCGCAGCGGCTGTCAAGCGGCACTGGTTCGACATCGGCCCGCCGGCGACGAGCACCACGTCGGCTCCCTCATCCAGTGCCGCGCCCAGCCAGTATTCGAGACTGCGCAGCTTGTTGCCGCCCATGCCGATTTCCATGTGGTCGTCACGTTTCACATAAAGCGGGGCCCGGCCAATCCTTCCCTCCAGGCGCATCATCCGGCGCAGAGGTGTGGGGGTGTGGAGAAGGGTAAAACGGGAGTCTTTTATGTTGAGCATTGATAGTCCTGGGGGAGCAAAAGATATATTTTCAAGCGTGGAATTCGGGGTCTTAGTGCCGGAAAGGCTTTGAACCGGTCCGACCATGCACCGAGCCGCAATCAGGTGTTTTCCATCTGATTGCAGGGCTTCAAGATTGAGCGTGTCCGCCTCCACCCTTCTTGATCTGGTCGAGATAGTTGTAGATCGTGTATTTCGAGATGTTGAGCTTGGTGGATACGATATCGACGGAGCCCTTGACGAGGAACACTCCACGCTCGTCCAGCCTCCTGACGATCTCCATCCGATGCGCCTTGCCGGTCACACTGCGCGGATTGCTCTGGTTTCGCAGGGCATCGGCGATGATGGTGTCGACGAGTTCACCAATATCCTCGACCGGCCCCTCGGCCGCGGCCTTCGGCTCCTCGTAATTGCAGAAGGTCTGCAGCACATCGATGCTGGTCATCAGATGCTCGATGCAGAAATCGATCTTCATGCACCCCACCGGCTGACCCGTTTCGGGGTCGTCTATGATGGACAGGGACGAACTGAGCCGCCGTCCATCCGGTGTGGAGGAGGTGAAGATGGTTTTGCCGGTATTAGCGCGGCTGGCCTGTTCCAGCTTGGAAACGATGCTTGCCGGCAATCGCGAGCCGATCGCGACCTCCATTACCGAGCCAGCCACCGCGATCAGCCTGGCGCCACCTGCCCGCGTGTCGTAAAGAGAAACCTGACAATTGGTTCCGAACTGCGCGACAAGCGTGTCCATCAACCGAAGACATGTGCGGAACACAGGGGGCACTTCGAGGGTGATCTGGTTCATTCCGCTGCCTCCAGGCGACCGGACAGGACCGCCGTTCCGTATTTTGCGCCAACCTTGGTGCGCCGCTCCAGCCAGTCCACGGTCATCAGCACCGGAAAGCAGAAGGCGAAGTAGAGCAGCGCCACGAGAAGGTATATATAGAGAATATCCGCGGGAAAGCGCAGAATCGAAATCTCCCCCTGCCGGGTCAGCTCGGCAATTCCGACCACGGAAACAATCGACGTCGCCTTGATCAGGTTGACATAGACCCCACCGAGCGAAGGCATGATCAACCCCACCGACTGTGGCAGGATGACATGGCGCAGAGACTGCATGCGGGTGAAGCCCACCGCGAAGGATGCCTCCCACTGGCCGCGCGGAATAGCCCGGATCGCGGCGCTGACAATTTCCGTGACATAGCTTGATGTGTAGATGCCAAGGCTGGCGAAGGCGGCAGTCTGGGAATCCCACATCAGCCAGGCAAGACCTGTATTCGGCAGGACGAAATAGGCGATGTAGAGTTGCACGAGAAACGGTGTGCCGCGCAGGATGTGGATATACGCCCCGATCAGCGGGGAAAAAAAGGCGATCTGCTGGCCCCGAATTATGCCCAAAAGCGCTCCCAGCACGGAACCCCAGAGCACCCCGACAAGAGAAAGCTTCAGCGTTTCGGCAAATCCCTGAAGCAGGAAAGGCATGACCGAGAAGAAGACGTCGATGTGATGCTGGCTCATGCCGTCCTCGCTTTACGGCTGGTGCCGGCAAGATAGTGTTCGGCCACCCGTGACAGCATCAGCATCACGCAATAGATGGCGAGATAGATTACGGCCACGGACAGAAAGCCCTCGTTGGGACGGATGCGCTCACTGTTGAGCAGCATGCCGGCGCTCACCAGATCGAAGACCGTTATCAGCGACAAGAGCGAGGTATCCTTGACCAGAATGGCGGACTGGCCAAGCAAGGGCGGCAGCGTGTTGGTGAAGGCTTGCGGCAATATGATATGGCGATATTGCTGAATCGGGGTCATGCCCACGGCAATGGCCCCTTCGCGCTGGCCGCGCGGAACGGAAACGATGCCTGAGCGGATGATCTCGGCCATATAGGGCGTCGTGTGCAAGGTAAGGGCGATCACTCCGAGCACGACTTCCGACCACCTGCCGGTTGCCGGAATCAGCAGGGGAAGGCCGAAATAGACGATATAAATCTGCAGCAACAGCGGCGTTGCACGTATCGAATGCGTGTAGGCGGCAGCCGGATAGGTAAGCCAACTGCGTCCTGACAGCCGGATGAGCGCCAGCAGGAAGCCGAACGCGATCGAGAGGACAAGGCTTGCGGCCGCAGCCGAGAGGGTATTGCCGATGCCCCTCGAAAATTCGTCCGCATATTGCAGGACTATTCTGTAATTGTAGATCGGAACTATCTGTTGGCCAAGCAATTCCAGCATGATCGCCACTGATGGTTGCCTTCCCGGCGGCCGTCATAGATGACGCCGGGAAGGGAAATGATGATTATTTGTGATCGGCCTGCCAGGCTGTGGTGTTCCACCAGTAGTCGAGCAGCCGGTCCAGCTTGTGGTTGGCCGAGATGAGTTCGACGTAGTTGTCCATCCAGAACTTCAGGTGAACATTTTCCTTGCGGGTCGCGAAAGCAAGCGGCTCGCGCGTGATGACACCGTCCAGAAGTTTCAGATTATCGTATTCTTGGGCGTAACCGCGCACATTGCCGAGATCGGACAAGGCGCCGTCGATACGGCCGGCCGAAAGCGCCTGCGCCACGGTCGGCCCACTCGCAAATTCCTTGATATTGGTTTCGGGCAGGAACTCCTTCACCGCAGTCACATAGGTGCCGCCCTGCACGGCGCCGATGTTGAGGCCGGCGACATTGAGATCCTGCCAGGTGGTGTAGGGCTTGTCCGTGGTGGTGAAGGCCACGGTTTCCTGGTAGAAGAATGGCCTGGAGAAAAGGAGCGCAGCGGTCCGCTCGGCTGTCGGCGTCATATCGGCGGCAATGAGATCGAATTTGCCGGCCAGCAATGCCGGTATCAACCCCTTCCAATCGTAATCCTGAAGAACCAGCTTCACACCCAGATCATCCGCCATCATCCTGGCGATGTCGATGGCAAGCCCCGCGCGCTCACCGTCCTTGTTGACGAAACTGACTGGCGCACCCTGGGTCTGCACGCCGACGCGCAGTTCACCCCGCTGCAGGATTTCATCCATGATGGTGTCCGCGGCATGGGCCACACTCTGGCCAACGACCATGGCTGCAAGACCGAGCGCTGCGGTGAGCAGCCTGAGATATCTTTTCATTCCAGTTCCTCCCTTGAAAATCGAGTGACAATTGCGGCCTCCCCGAATGGCCGGCAGAGTTCAGTTCACGAGCGACAGGAAGCGCCTCGTGCGCTCGTTGACAGGACTGTCGAAGATCTGCGCCGGCGCCCCTTCCTCGACGACGGCCCCGGCATCCATGAACACGACCCGGTCAGCCACATCGCGGGCGAACCCCATTTCGTGCGTGACAACGACCATGGTCATGCCTTCGGAGGCAAGCTGACGCATGAGGTCGAGTATTCCGCCGACCATTTCAGGATCGAGCGCGGAAGTCGCCTCATCGAACAGCATCACCTGAGGATGCATCGCCAGCGCCCGGGCTATGGCAACGCGCTGCTGCTGACCGCCGGAAAGCTGCATCGGATAATGATCGGCGCGATCGGCCACACCGACCTTGTCAAGCAGCGAGCGGGCTATCTCGACGGCTTCAGCCCTTGAGCGCCCCTTCACTACCATCTGGGGCAACACGACGTTCTCAATCGCGGTGCGATGATGAAACAGGTTGAAATGCTGAAACACCATGCCAACCTTGGCACGCAGCTTCGGCAAGTTCGCACCGCGTCCCGTGACTTCGTCGCCATTGACCACGATGGTGCCGGAATCGACAGCCTCCAGCGCATTGATCGTACGCAACAGCGTGCTTTTTCCGGAGCCGGAAGGACCGATGATGACCACCACCTGCCCCGCCTCCACAGAGAGATCGACCCTGTTCAGGGCAACACAACGCCGGCCATTGCCCATGCCCGCAAAAGTCTTGCATACGCTGTCGATGGTGATGGCGGCGGTGCCCCGCGGTCGCATGCCGCCTTCACGAAGTTTTTGTGTTGCGGCCATGCTCTCCCCCCAATGCAAGACATGGAAGAGCGATATACCGGCTCAGAGCTTTATGTCAAATTTTTTTGCTTTTAAAAATTTTGTTGAAATCCGGCATGCCTGATGCCCACAGAGGCCGACACGCCAAAAAAATGAAAATGAGGATGACAGGTTGAACCATCGTGTTGATTTCCGCTGAGAGCTGACCCGGGATTTTCGCCGAGAAGTGACCCGCCTTCATGTATGGTTTGGGTCTTAGGTTTTGGTCAAGGGGCGGCTTTCTCCTTCTTGCTCGTTGCGGCCTGTGCTGAACTGTTCTTGA
>NZ_JCAKKP010000026.1:0-20519 GCF_059509755.1 Aquamicrobium sp. YD-1-mutant5 | reverse complement strand
GCTCAGAAAGGCCGCTGCCAGAACCGTCGACGATCTCTGGTCCATCATCGCCGATTGCCTGACAGCCTTCACTGCCGAGGAGTGCAGGCACTATTTCGAGGCAGCCGGATATGACCCGGAATAAGTCGAAGATGCTCTAGTCGCGGAGGAAACGGAAGATGTTGCAGAAAAAGGGCAGGAGATTGCCAGCCTGGAGAGGCGTCCTCGGTGGGCGTGAGGCATATGCCCAGGCAATTTCGGAACTGCTCCGAAAGGAGCACGGCGACAGCCATCGGGTGATCAAACAGCTCACGCGCCAGACGGATGCAAGCGAGAGGACCGTCAAGCATTGGCTGTCGGCCCAGCACGGCCCGGATACCGTGTATTTCCTGCGCCTGGTGGTCTCGTCCCCTGTTATCCGAGCCTTTGTTCTCGGTCTTATTGAAGGCCCGGCGTCAAGACAGAGGCCTGATCCGATGGATCGGTTTTCTCTCGCGACAGCAAAGGACGCCTATGCTGCCGGTGAAGCCATTCTCGCCCCAAGCCCTGGAAATCTGCGAAATGACCCTAAAGATGACCCTGATCGTGACCCAATAAATGACCCTGAAACGGTAGAACTCAATGAACGACAACACTGGTTCTTGACGCGTATTGCTGAAGGTGGTCGATGTGGCGCAGTCGAAATCATGTCGATGTGGAAGGTGAGCATGAAGACGGCTCGCAGGGACATTCGCGGCCTCCAGCAGGCGAACTTGCTGGTGTATGTCGGTTCTCGGCGAAAAGGACAGTATCGTCGTCACAAGAGCGACACTGCTAAGGTTTAGACGGATTTGACAGAGGGAGGTGCTGGCATTGAGCCGCACTAACCTCCCTCGATCTGAAGCAATTTGCCGCTAAATACGATGAGGTTGTCAGGCTCAGACGCGAACCAAGCGTAGCTCCCCCAAGCCAAGCTGCTTACCGTTTTACGGAATGTCGGCGATGCTCGGTCAAGGTACGCGGTGACGAAAGCGACGTGCTGAGGTGCGAAGCCAGCCCCTTCAGCGATCTGAAGGAGGGCTGTCTTCCGGGCATCGTTCACTGGACCATCGGTATGCACCACTTCCACGAAAATCAGCAGTGGATGCGCCGGGCCGAGGTCCACGAGAACAATGTCGGGCAGGCTTTTGTCTGCTGGGATAGTAAGGCCGATTGCTTTAGCAAGTTCGTCATCCCGTGCGACAACTTTGTTGCCGCTTTCGCTAAGAGAGATTACGCTGGGTTTCTGAAGAAACTTGGGTGCGAAAACCTCAATTACCGCTTTCGAAATATCGGCACTCGCCCCCGAAGTCATACGGCGAGATTCCCCGTTGGGAAATGTCACAAGCTCATAAGCACCGCCGGCGGCTGCCCCTTGCGGTTGTGGAGGTTTGCGTTGGATGATGTGTTCAATGTGGTCGTGTCCCACAGCTTCCAGACCACCGATTGCAAATCTGTAGAGGTGTTCCACCAGATCCTCGCGCGCCATGCGGTGAATTTCAGCAGCGACAGACGAAACGTTCGGGCCGACCACCAGCAACATCGCGCAGGGAGCCATGACGCTGACAAGGCAGCGAAGCACCGCAGGATCTTCGGAAGGGATTGCAGTGATCTCGCTCAGGATCGAAAGAATGAACGGAAGCTTTGCCGGAATCTCGGTTTTCTGCAGCGCCTGCAAATGGGAGGACGGCGACAGAAATTCGCGGCTCAGGACTCTTGTGTGCCAAGCATCGGCCAGGGTTGCGCTGTCCACCAAGCCCTCGATTAACTTCTTCAGCTTGTCGCGCGCGGAAAGTTCTGTTGAGACCAAACGCTGGAGATTGTCGACGCTAAGAAGACGGCGATGAGCATCGACGAGAACGGCCTCATAGAGGCTGTCCCGGCTCCCGAAATGATAGTTAATTGAGGCAAGGTCTACCTCGGCATGCGTGGCGATCATTTTGCTGGTGGTCTCCGCGAAGCCGACCGATGCGAATAGTTGGCCCGCGGTCTCCAATATCCGCGCGTGGGTCACGCCGCCATCGGATCGGCGCGTGCGAGCGGTCCTCACGGATTCGGCCTGATCCTCGCGCTTATGTCTTCCCGCCTGTGCCGTCGTAGATCGCGTCATTTTCATTGGGCCCCTGCGATAAGCTGAGCCTTCCCGCTGAAGGGCGCCGACAGGATATGGCCCGTGGTATCTAGCAGAAACACACCGGCTTGACGGATGTCGCCGTCCGACCGTCCCCTCTCCGGTGCCGAATAACGGGCGGCCAGCGTCAGAAAGCGATCGTGATTGAGGCTGTCGCTCGACGGTAGCGATGAAATATCAACGATCCGGACTCCGCTCTGGAGAGCGATGTCCTGTATCTGCGGGTCCTCGATATTGGCTGCGCCGAGGCGAGGGCGTCCGCCTGCAAGGCGGCTTGATGCAGCCAATGCGCAATCGTCCCGAGAGACGAGCACCGTCAGCGGTGGGGAAAGGCGGCCGACCACTGCGACCTGTGCGCGAAAGACGTCAATGTCGATGTCCGGTGAGGCAAGCCCGACCTGCAACTTGGTGATAATGTCGATTCTTCCTTCAAGGCGGAGTTGCCGAAGCGCTTCCCTGACAAGGCCCGCGCCCATGCTATGGCCGATGACGGCGACGCGTCGCGTTGTTCCCGACCGGCTTAACATGATGAGCAGTTGAACCAGGTCATCGCGCGCGTAGGTCGTCGAATCCCGATCGGATATGTAACCGGTGACGGCAGCGGCGGAAGGCCAGGAGAACAGGATTGGCACTGCTTTGGCACCGACCTCCGCCCGCAACTGCGCAAGCCGGAAGACGTCTTCCTGATAGCTGTAGTTGTAGCCATGCACGAAAATGACGACCGTGTCGCCAGTCGCCTTTTCCATGCGATCGACAGCTTGCCGGAACGTTTCCCTGTCGAGTTCACGCCGCCCGACCGGGACAAAGTCCTTCGAGGGATCGCTTTTCCCCAAAAGGGCGGCAGGTTGCACGATCGTGCCTGTATTGGCCGATCCAACCTGCTGCACCGCGAACTGTTCGTAGCTCAGTTTGCCGCGACCGTCGCCGAAGACCGACCGGACTCCCTTTACAGGGGCTCGGTCAGTGACAGCGAACACGGCGATGCTGTTTTCCGCTGATGGCGTAGCGCTCACGGGGTCAAGTGTCTCGGGACCGGGGCGCGTTGCGTAACCGGCCAGCGCGATAGCCAAACAAAGCGCTAGCCCAAGACGGCATGACCGAGCAGGCCTCATCGCGAACGTGGCCTTCGTCGGACGCGAAACCTGTAGCTTCAGCAAATGTGCGGCTTTCAACGGCGAGCTCCTGACTTCCGGGACTGGACAATATGCCGATCGCACCCTAAATTCAATTTAAATTTAGAATTTTCCCACTGAAAGCGGTTGCCTACGCCGCTCGGAATCCGCATGAAGAAAGTTCTCGTCGCCATCATTCTGGTCGCCGTCGCGATTGCCGCCGGATGGCACTGGTGGTCGCGTAATCACGCCCGCAATGCCAGCGAGTTGGTGTTGCACGGCAATGTGGACATCCGGCAGGTCTCGCTCGCCTTCGACGGCAGCGGCCGGATCACGGAGATGCGGGGCGAAGAAGGCGACCGGGTGACGGCCGGTCAGATCATCGCGCTGCTCGACACGCGGACGCTGGAAATCCAGGCGCAGCAGGCGGAAGCCCAACTCGGCGCGCAGCGGCAGGCACTGCTGAAGCTTCACAACGGCTCCCGTCCGGAGGAAATTGAACAGGCTCGCGCTCAACTGGCGTCGGCCGAAGCCTCGGCCATTCGGGCTGAGCAGGACTATTCCCGAGCAACCAGCCTTCAGACATCCAATAGCGGCGCGATCACTGCGCAGACCGTCGACCAACGGCGGGCCGACGCCCAGACAGCGCGCGCGAAGGTCAACGAACTGCGCGCCACGCTGCAATTAGCGATCGAAGGCCCCCGCGCCGAGGATATTGCCAGCGCCGAAGCCCAGGTGAAGGCCTCTGAAGCTCAATTGGCCCAACTTCGCCACCAGATCGATCTCGGCAAGTTGCGGTCTCCCGCGGATGCCATCGTGCGCTCCCGCCTGCACGAGCCCGGCGACATGGTCACGTCTCAATCGGCCGTGTACTCGCTTGCGCTGACAAAGCCGAAATGGGCGCGCGTCTATGTGAGTGAACCGGATCTCGGCAAGATCAAACCGGGCATGGCGGCCAAGGTCTTCACCGACAGCCATCCCGATCAACCGGTGGCAGGTACGGTCGGCTATATCTCTTCGGTCGCCGAGTTCACGCCAAAGTCGGTGCAGACCGAGGAGTTGCGGACCAGTCTCGTCTATGAAGTGCGCATCATTGTCGAGGATAGCACCGACACCTTGCGCCTCGGCCAGCCGGTCACCGTCCGCCTTCCAATAGGACCGACGTCGTGAGCGACGACAGCGCCACGGTCGTTGTCGGCGGACTGCACAAGACCTTCGAGGCGCCTGATGGCGGCACGGTCGCCGCGGTCGACGGACTATCGATGAGGATGCGGGCCGGAGAACTGACCGCGCTGGTCGGTCCCGATGGCGCCGGCAAGACCACGCTGATGCGAATGTTCGCGGGCTTGCTCAAGCCGGATTCGGGATCGCTCAGTGTGCTCGGCATCGACGTGGTGCGGGATGCGCAATCGGTTCAGGACCGTATCAGCTACATGCCGCAGCGTTTCGGTCTGTATGAAGACCTGAGCGTTCAGGAGAACCTCGACCTCTATGCCGACTTGCATGGCGTGCCGCTGGACCAGCGGCGGGCGCGCTTCGCCAGGATGCTCGAAATGACCGACCTGACACGCTTTACTGACCGGCCCGCCGGCAAGCTTTCGGGCGGCATGAAGCAGAAGCTCGGTCTCGCCTGCACGCTAGTCCGTTCCCCCGACCTTCTCCTACTCGACGAGCCGAGCGTCGGCGTTGACCCGCTGTCGCGCCGTGACCTCTGGACGATCGTTCAGCAACTCATCGATCAGGAGCATCTCAGCGTCATCG
This sequence comes from Aquamicrobium sp. YD-1-mutant5, assembly GCF_059509755.1. Taxonomy (NCBI): domain Bacteria; kingdom Pseudomonadati; phylum Pseudomonadota; class Alphaproteobacteria; order Hyphomicrobiales; family Phyllobacteriaceae; genus Aquamicrobium; species Aquamicrobium sp. YD-1-mutant5. The sequence goes on along the minus strand of NZ_JCAKKP010000026.1, from coordinate 15,518 downwards.
TCAGCACGGCCTACATGGACGAGGCCGAACGGTGCGCCCAGGTGTTCGTGATGAACAGGGGCCGGTTGCTGGCGGAAGGCTCGCCCCACAGTCTGCAAGAGCGGGCCCGCGGCCTGACCTTCACGGCCGTTCCGCCCGAAGGGATGCCGGCACGCGAGCTGCAAGCCCGCCTCATCGACGCGCCAGATCAGATCATCGACGCGGTCCCCACAGGCGGCAAGGTTCGCTTCATTCGTCAGCCCGAAGCCGAGACCACGCGATTGGATGAACTGCTCCACGACTCGTGCTGCGAGCCGAGGCCGGAAGAGCTTGAAGACGCATTCATGATGCTACTGCGGCAGCACGAGGGCAATGCAGCGGCGCCTCCGGCACCGACCGTGGCAAATGGGCAAACGATCGCGGCCAAAACCAATGGATCGAAAGATAAGCCTGTCATTGTCGTGCGCGACCTGGTGCGCAAATTCGGCGAGTTTACCGCGGTCGCGAGCACGTCGTTCGATGTGGCTCGCGGCGAAACTTTCGGACTGTTGGGTCCGAACGGTGCTGGAAAGACCACGACATTTCGCATGTTGTGCGGACTGCTACCGGCGACCAGCGGCCATCTGGAGGTCGCTGGTCTCAATTTGCGTACCGCCCGCGCGGCGGCCCGCGGGCGGATCGGTTATGTCTCGCAGAAATTCGCGCTTTATGGCGACCTGACGGTTCGCGACAATCTGGAATTCTTCGGCGGCGCTTACGGCCTGCGAGGGGACGCGCTCAAGGCGCGCGTGACTACATCGCTGGCGCAGTTCGACCTCGACCCGTCGGCAAAGAGCGGCATTCTACCCGCCGGATACAAGCAACGTCTCGCCATGGCGACGGGACTCCTGCACGAGCCGGACATCCTGTTTCTGGACGAACCGACCAGCGGCATTGATCCGCTCGCGCGGCGCGCCTTCTGGCGAACCATCACCGCGCTGGCCAAAAGCGGTGTGACGATCATCATCACCACCCACTTCATGGAAGAGGCAGAGTATTGCGACCGCATCGCCATCCAGGATGCGGGGCAGATGCTGGCGCTCGGCACGCCACGGGAGGTTCGTGAGCAGGCCGGCGATGCCGCCCTGGACATGAACGGCGCCTTCATTGCCATCGTCGAGCAAGCGCGCAGCCGCCGAGAGCCACAAGGGGCTGCGGCATGACCAAATCCGGCTTCGCCAACAGGCTTGTTGCGCTGATCCGCAAGGAAACCCGGCAGATGCTGCGTGACCGCAGCAACCTGATTGTTGGCCTGCTGCTACCGATTGCATTGATTCTCGTCTTCGGCTTCGGGATTTCCTTCGACGTCAAGGACGCACGCGTGACGGTGGTTCTGGAGGACAGCTCCCCGAGCGCGCGCGACGTCGTCGCCGGATTGCAAGGCTCCCCCTATCTGGCACCGACCTGGGTGACCTCGATGGCAGAAGCCGAACGGATGATCCGCACCGGCGAGACCGACGCCATCCTGCGCGTGCCGATCGATTTCTCGCGACGCCTGGCTGCCGGTGACGGGCGACTGCAACTGCTGCTTAATGGCGTCGACTCCAACACGGCTTCGACGATCGAAGGGTACGTGAGCGGCGCCCTAGCGCTCCCGGCCCAGCAACGGGCCGATCGCGCCGGCAACAAACCGACCGGTGTCGGCAGCATCTCGGTCGTACAGCGAATTTGGTTCAACGAAGCCAATGAGAGCACCTGGTACATCGTGCCGGGTCTGATCGTGCTCGTGATGACTTTGATCGGGGCGTTTCTCACCTCGCTGCTGGTCGCGCGGGAATGGGAACGCGGCACGCTTGAGCCGCTGTTCGTCACGCCGGTGCGGCCGCTGGAACTGGTGATAGCCAAGCTGACGCCTTACCTGGCGGTCGGAGCCATCGACCTGTTGATGTGCGTGCTTGCCGCGAAGTTCCTGTTCCAAGTACCGATGCGCGGCTCGCTGTGGGTGATCATCGTCGCTTCGCTCCTGTATCTGCTGGTGTCGCTCGGGCTCGGTCTTTTCATCTCGGCCACCACGCGCAATCAGTTCGCGGCGAGCCAGATGGCCCTGCTGACCAGCTTCATGCCCGCCATGATGCTGTCGGGATTCGTCTTCGACCTGCGCAACGTGCCGGTCGTCATCCAGATCGTCAGTCAGTTGCTGCCGGCGACGCATTTCATGGGTTTGATAAAAACGCTGTTCATGGCCGGCGACTACTGGCCGGGCATTATCCGAACCTGCGTCATTCTCGCGCTCTACGCTGCGATCCTGATCGAAGCAACGCGCCGCTCGCTCAGAAAGAGACTGGACTGACGCGATGCACGCTTTGATCGACTATCTCGCCAGGACGTTGGCGCTGGTCCGCAAAGAACTGCTCGCTTTGCTCAGCGATCCGTCAAGCCGGGCTTTGCTATTCGCTCCGGCGTTGATGCAGTCGCTGCTGTTTGGCTATGGCGCGACTTATGACCTGACAAATGCACCCTACGCTGTCCTCGACCAAAGCCGGGGCTCGGCGGCGGTCGAGCTAGTGGCTCGTATAGACGGCACGGGCGTGTTCAAACGTGTGGCGACGTTGACGTCGTCCGATCAGATCGCCGGAATGATCGACAGCGGAAAGTCGCTGCTCGTGATCAGCATCCCGTCCGACTTCGAGGCACGCCTGGCTTCCAGACGGGAGGCACCGCTGCAGGTCGTTCTCGACGGTCGTAACTCGTCGACGGCTGGACTGGCGGCGGCTTATGTCGGCTCGATCGTCTCGGCCTATAACCAGTCGCTTGGCAATGCCGCGTCTTTGACAATCGTGCGCCGGGCCTGGTTCAATCCGAACCTTGAATCCCGCTGGAATCTGATGCCCGCCTTGATCGCGAGTCTCAGCATGTTGCAAACACTCATGCTGGCGGCACTGTCGGTGGCGCGGGAGCGCGAACAGGGCACATTCGATCAGTTGCTGGTGACCCCGCTGACACCGCTGCAGATATTGATCGGGAAGGCCGTCCCCTCGATTCTTGTTGGCCTGATCCAATCGACGATCATCTTTCTGATCATCCTGTTCTGGTTCCGGGTTCCAATGAGCGGATCGGTCTGGCTGCTTTATCTTGGGCTGCTCATGTTCACGGTCGCGTCTGTCGGCATCGGCTTGTCCATCTCAGCCGTCTCGCTGACAATGCAACAGGCTATGCTCTACACCTTCATGCTAGTGATGCCGCTGATGTTGCTGTCAGGGTTGCTCACCCCCGTCGGCAACATGCCGAAGGTTTTGCAGATCGCGACCTACGCAAATCCGCTCCGCTTTGGCATCGATCTTGTCCGGCGAGTCTATCTCGAAGGTGCCGGCTTCGGCGATGTCGCGTTTAACTTTGTGCCGTTGCTATGCGTGGCGGCCATTACATTGCCACTTGCCGCGTGGCTGTTCCGCCATCGATTAGCATAAACCGTCTTGACAACGCGGAGCGTCGATTACGACAGCCATTGGCGTGATGGACCTCGTTCCGCTTCATGTCCTCGGCCGCGATCAGTTCCTGGCCGGCCGCGTATCATGCTGCAGCAACACTCGACCGGAAAGGCGCTGCGACAAACGGGCATACGATGGCCGGATTCCTAGAGCTATATCAGCAAGTTCCGCCAACTTTCCAGCTTCATTTTAGGAGGGCTATAGCGTAGATGTAGGTGTCATCTTCACCCGGTGCGGCGCACCGAATGGTTTCCGCGTGCACCGCGCTCGATCGTCCGAGAGAGGTCACACCGCCGGGCAGCCCTGTGCGAAGGAGGGGCCGCCGCCCGTGAAAAGGGCGGCGGCGTGGATCAGAGTGGTTTTGGAGATGCGAACATGCTGCACCTTAGAACCTGACGTTGAGGCCGAGAGAGGCCGAGTGGTTGGCCTGGCTGTTTGAGAACAGGCCGTCATAGCGGGCGCGGACAGTCATTTCGTCCGAGACATCCCAGGACAGGCCGGCGCCGATGCGCAACCGGTCGCGGCCGGCATCGGGGCCGAGAACGGTGAAGCTCGTCGGGCTGCCTGCGATGGCGAGCGACTGGCTCGGCACCACGTCGGAGAAGGCGTGTTCCCATACCGCCCGGCCTTCCAGCGTTACTTTGCCACTTTCGATCAGGATCGTGTGCGTCAGCGCCAGGCCCAGCCCGGCATCGAGCCGCGTCCAGTTCTCCGACCCGGCGGTCAGGTTGAGCGCCCCTGCGCCCCTCTCTATGAAGTCGCCATGGCCCAACCAGCTCGCATCGAGCGTCAACAGCGGCGCGAACTTTGTGGTGTCGGCAAGGTCGAATGCATAGGAGGCTTCGCTCGACAGTCCGATCGTATGGGTCCAGTAGTCCGCTTCCGCCGTCCTTCCCATGAAGGCGATGTTGCGCTCCGTCGAGACGCGGTTCGCACCGTAGGAGAGCGAACCAGCCACGTTCCATGGACCGTCCGTCCAGGCGCCATAGGCGCCGAGATAGAAGCCGTCAGCATCGAAGGTCGAGAGCCGGTCGTCGATCGTGCCGCGGCTATGGATATAGCCGAAGCCGAAGCCGCCGACCGCTCGGCCCGAGGCAGCGTCGATCACGCCTTCATAGCCACCTGCCAGACCGGCGTTCCAGTAGTCGAGCTGGGCGGCGTTGCCATCGCCGTCGATTTGGCCGAAGCCGCCGAGCGGAGCCGCCCATGCACTGCGCACGCTGGCATCGGCATAGTCCGTCGCATCACCGATGGCCGAGACGCCGGCATTGCCAGCAACGACCGCCGGGCCGTAGCCAAGCGGGGCGGTGAAGGTCTGCGCGCCGACATTGCCAGAGCCTACCCCGGCCACGCCCTGATGGCGCAAAGTCCGGTTGAACAGGGCGAAGGTCTGGTCGATCACCTGCTGGCCGGCGGCGTGAACCTCACCCGAGGTCAGGTCAAAGGCGCGTCGCACCGCGTCATCCCCACTAGGCTGAAGTGACAAGCCGACAAGCGTATTGTAGACGGCCAAGGCATCTCCGGCCTGAGCCAAGTCCTGCAAGCCCAACGCCGTCTGCGTCTGGTTGAATGTTTGCGCCAGTGTGGTGAAGGGAAGGTCCGCCGTCAGGGTCAGGTCGATGCGATCCGCTTCGTAGACGACATCGGTTCGCAACAACCCGAACGGTTGGCCCAGCGTGAATTCGTTCTGAACGTCGACCGTGCCCGCAGTAACGATGGTGTAGGTTTGACCATCGAGATAGCTATCGTCGTTGGACAGCTTGGTAATTTCGATCGCGCCGCCATTCACCACAGCAGAACCATCAATCGCGATGAGATCGGAAACATTCGGGGCCTGCAGGTCGATGGCGTAAACCGATCCGGCGTTGAAGGTGACGTCGCCTTCCACAGACAGCGTGCCGATGCCGTTGTGACCCGGGGCGATGCGCCCGTCCAGGACAACGTCGCCAAAGATCGACCCGGTTCCGAACACAAGACCGAGCGCGCCAATATTGGCCGGTCCAGTCCCAATGCTGAGGATGCCGTTAGCGCCCAGCCGCAATTCTCCCGACCGCAGATCGAGCCGGCGTGCGTCAACCAAGGCGTAGTCGCTGCCTTCGCCGATGGTCAGAATGCCGGTTGCACTGCCATCGGTGATGCCCATGTAGATGCGGTCAGTGAAAAGCTCCGCCCCACCGGTAACCGTTATGCGGCCTTGACCGCCCTCCTGCGCGCCGAGGATCGTATCGTTGGCGACCGTGACAACGGCGTTGTCCCTCAGAGTGACCGACCCCTTGCCCTCGCCCCCAACGTCCAGGGTCGTCCCGACCTCGACAACCGAACCCGTCCCATCGACTGTAAGGGTGCCCGTTCCGTTGAACCCCGACCCAAGTTGCAGCGAAGAGGCGGTGGAAAAACGTCCGCCGCCACTGACGACGACATCGGCGCGGCCCTCGTCGTAGGAACCCCAGCCGAAGACCGCGTGGTTTTCGGTTTCGACCACGGCGCCGTCGGTGATCGTCAGCGTGGCGGTGCCGGTATCGCCCAGAGTGAAGCTATAGGCTTCTCCGTCCGTCCATGTCGTCCCGACGCCGGAGACCAGAATATCGGCTTCGGCGAAATAGTAAGTTCCCGAGCCGCAGGTGCCGTCTTCGCCGGGCGCGCAGGTCGCACCGCCGGCGATGAACACCCCGTTGCTTTCGATGGTGGCGCCGTTGATGAAGTCGGCTTTGGCCCATGCGCCGCCCTGCGCGATCTCCAGTGTCTGTCCGGCTTTCAATGCCGCATTGTCGACAAGCAGCGATTCCGAGGGCGCATCAAGGCCAACGGTCCTGCCGAAGCCGATGCGGATATTGCCCGCCGCCTCGACACTCGCGCTTTCCTTGACCGTCAGGGTCACCGCGTCGGTGGCTTGAATGCTGTTGCCGCTGTGCCAGAGGCTTCCGGTGCCGGTTACCGTGACGGTGGCTATCCCGTTCCCGCCGCTGATCCGGTCCGGTGCAATGATATGCCTGTATGGATTGTCCTGGAAATAAGAGTCCGTGAAGGTGCGGAACGCCGCGCCGTCGGAAATCGTGATCGTGCCGCCGTTGAAGACTTGCAGGTTTTCCTCGACGGTGAACGAGCTTCCGCCGCCGTCCACCAGAATGGTGCCCGTACCCGGTCCATAGTCGTTGTCCTCGGTGGCGTGCTGCATGACGACCAGTCCGGCCTCCACCGTGCCGCCATCTGTGATCTTCAGCATGCCGGTGCCGCCGTCTTTTCCCACGGTCAATGTGTCGGTCAGCGTGAACTGGGTAATGTCCTCGCCAAGCGGTCCGCCGCCCGGAATTTCCACGACCTCGTAATAGCCGTCGACGCGCAGCAGCCCGCCATCGGTCACTTCGATCTCGCCCGTGCCGTTGACGCTGCCAAGCTCAAGGCCGCCGTCCAGGAGCAGCATCTCCGATCCCGTCCCGGAGATGAGGAGGCTGCCGTCGCCGCCGGCATTGCGGCCGATCCGCGTCGGGCCATGCGTATCGACTTCGACCGCGCCGCCATTTGTGACCGACATGTTGCCGACGCCCGAAAGGCCGACGCCGAGGGCTCCATGTGCATTTGTTATCGCCAGTCTGGAGCCGGGCCCCTCGATCTCCAGATGTCCGCCCGTATTTGCCAGGGCTGCTTTTGCTTCGACCTCGGCGCCGTCCATGACGCGCAGCATGCCGGCTGTCACTTGCATGGTTGAGCCAATCGTGGTGTCGCCCGCCAGATTCAGTATGCCGGCGCCCTGCTTGGCCAGGTCGCCTGTCACGGTCAGGGGCAGCGCCAGCGTCGCCGTCGCTCCCGCATCGACGAGCACGGTGCCGGACGTTCCGGTCAGATTGAGCGAACCACCTGAACCTGCGACCAAACGGTAGCCGTCCGACGCGAATTGCAGCCCCGTGGCGCTCTGGATGCCGTCTACCGTCACGTCGCTGGTGCCGTTGTAGAAGACCGCGAACTGGTCGCCCCAGGCGTTATTCGCCGTGCCCGCCAAATCGGTCCAGTTGGTATTGACGGCGTTCCACACTCCCGCGCCGCCCCGGCCGTAAAGCGTGCCGCCCGGCACGGTGTTCGCGCCGTCCCAGTACTGGTTGGTTCCGGCCGCGCCGCCCGAAACGGCCAGCGTCACCGCACTTGCGGCTCCGGTCCCGGAGTCGAGTGCGTAAGTGTAGCCGCCCGGTGCCGTGTCCAGAGCCAGCCCATTGTCGGCGACGAGGTTTCCGTATTCAATCAGCGTATAGACCCCGTTACCGAAACCGCCGGCGTCGGAAACGTTGAGAATGCCGTCCAGTGTCAGGTTGCCCATCACATCAATCCGGTCGCTGGCCGCCGCCACGCCCGGGGTTCCAAGCTCGAAATTCAGCACGGACCTGTTGTTCAGGAGCAATGAATTCATATGCAGCGTACCGGGACTACTGCCGGGCTCGAGAATGCCACCATCGGCGACGGTGACGGCGCCAAGCGTACCCGTACCTCCCAAGGCACCGCCGCTTTGGACGGTCAACGCGCCGCCCAGTGATCCAGTGACATTCAGCGTGCCGTCGAGAACAGCGATCGGGCCCGCGAAAGTCGAACCGTCTCCGCTCAGCGTCCAGGTCGAGGCCCCTGTCTTTTGCACGGCCCCGAAGCCAGTGTATTGTACGCCCAATCCCGCCAGATCGAAGTTGGCATTGTCGGTGCCGCCGAAGATCAGCCGATCGCTTCCGGCACCGGTGACAGATCCGGTGATGGAATAGCCGGCCTGTAGTTCAAGCCGGTTGTTCGTGCCGTTGAATTCGATCGCCTTGCCCGAGCCCGCCGAAATCCGGCCCGCGACAATCGCGGAACCGTTGTTTGCGTTTGCGCCGAAACTGATCGCTGTGGACCACTCATGATCCTGAGTGGTTATTTCTCCGGTTTCCGATACGGAGACGATGCCATTCTCGGCCTGTACGAGGACGCCGGTCGCCGAGCCGTCATATTCGGTGGAGATGAGACCGGACACATTGATGACGGCGTCTTCCGCATCGGCATCGGCCCAGACGCCGAGGCTTGCCGATCCGGTTGTCGTCAGTTGACCATCGATGTCGACGATTGTCCCCGCGCCCGAGAAACTTATTCCCCGACCGTAAAAGGATCGGGCGATCAGTTCCGCGCCGGCTTCCAGAGTAATGCTTGCGCCTGCTCCTGCGCTCGCGAGGGCCCCTGTGTAAGACCCCGTCGAGGAGACTGAAGCGCCGGATTTGACTCGGATTTGGTTGTTGTTGCCAAGATTTGAAATCCCAACTTGGCGCCCCCCGTTTGTTTCCACCTTGCCGTAAATATCAAGCAGATTCCCTGCGTCCAGAATCCTGATTCCGCCGACAGTGGGAATCGGCACCGGCGCTTGATTAAAGCTCGTGCTGACCGTGACGGGCGCGCCAATAGTCAATGTGTTGCCGCCGGAAAGCTGCAGCGCAGCCTGGTTGGGCACATCGGGAATGTTGGAGATTGTGAAGGCATTCTCGGCATCGATGGTGAGTGTCGAGGTGACGTCGACGGGGCCGGAATTCAGTGTGATGACGCTGCCGGCTGGAACGGTGCCATGCACGATACTGATGGCCGGGTCGCCGTTGGCCGCTTCTATGCCCGCCCTCAGAGAACCCGTCCCCGTATCGCTTGTATTGGTTAAATTGACTGTCTGAGACAGGGCAGGCGTCGCCAGAATCGCCAGCGCCGATGTCCCAAGCCAAAGAATGGATCGTTCGGAGCGACGACGACGAATGGAGGATACGACTTGGTCTGACCGCATGTTTTTACTGCCCCTTTCGGGTAGCGCTGCGCCGACCGCATCGCTGCCCTCGCCCCAAAAAAATCTCCACCCCGAGGATTATTCCCAAGGCGCGCTGTTGCAAAAAACTTAGCAGATACGGGCACTTGGAGGTATTAGGCAATAAAAGCGCAAGAAAGCTCATGAAAGCCCATCGAAGCTAAATGAAGGCGTCGGCGCCGTATAAAATACGAATCGTGGCCGGCTTGCTCAGGCCAGCGCAGAATTGCAAAAGAGTTCAGGACCCTTCACGCGAGCGTAACAGAACACCTAGACAAATGGCCAAGCCCGCAGCCGATATTCGTAAACCAGCCATTCTCAAGGCCGCCTTTGATGCCATCAGCAGCGGCGGGCTTCCGACGCCCTCTTATGATGCAATCGCCCAAGCGGGTGGTATCTCCCGGCAACTCATCCGGCACTATTATCCCGATCCCGAGGAGCTGATGCTCGCTGTCTGCGACATGCTTGCAGCAGCCTATCGGAACCGGCTTATGCACGGCATCATCGCCGCCGACCAAAGGGAACGCCTATCACTTTTCCTCGACTTCTATTTCGGCTTTCTCGACGGAAGAGGTCTCGACAAGCCGGCCGACGACGCCGTGTATGATGCCGTGTTCGCTTTGGCGGCGGGATCGGAACGCATTCGGCGCAACCTTCATGAGCAGTATTCGCTGCTTCGCCATACCGTCGCGCACGAAATCCAGATCAGTCATCCCTCCCTGCCACAGCCAGCCTGCCGGGAGATCGCCTATCTGTTCGTGAGTCTGATGTACGGTCACTGGAAGATGGTGGCGAGCCTGGGGTTTTCGAGTGACCACAATCGCATCGCCCGCGAGGCCATGGACAGGCTCATCGCATCCTATATCGATCGCTACGACGACCCGGACGAGCGTTGACATCTTTCCGATATTTTCAAAATGAAAAATGCTAGTATAGTATTTCGTCGCGGTTCTCGATGGGATGGGGCAGGGAATGCAGAACGGCAGGGAGGTTCGGCAGCATGCCGGTCCTCTAAACGGATGGCGAGCCATTGCAGATTACTTGGGGCGAAACCAGAGCACCGTTAAGCGCTGGGCGACGGATGGGGACCTGCCGGTGCACCGTCCGAAATGCGGCGCTGCGCGCAAGGGCGTTCCCGTCTATGCTTTTTCCCATGAACTGGATGCTTGGCTCACGGGCCGCCAGCCGAAGGTCGAGGCCGACGGAATACCGGATCTGAACGGCCAATCGGTCGAACGTCCGGCAGACCCGTATGAGGAAGAAGACGAATCTGTTGCTTCCCGATTACAGGTCGTCCCTCCTCCCCACCGGATCGGTCGCCGCAAGCTGGTGGTCGGCGGGTTGGCAGCCGCCGGCTGTATCACGCTTGGGCTGGCGGCGTGGCGGCAGCGCGGTGAAATCGGGATCGTTAGGACGAACGATCTGCCGGCTGAGGCGCGCCAGCTTTACCTCGATGCCCAATATCTTTGGCAGCAACGCACCCCGGATAGCTTGCGGCAGGCCGAGCAGCTTCTGTTGCGTGTGCGTCAACTAGCCCCGCGTTTTGCTGCCGCCCAAGCTGACCTCGCCACTATCTACAACCTCATGGTCGAATATCGCGTACTGTCGCCGCACGACGGCTACGACCGATCGAAGGCGGCGGCGGGGTTGGCGATCGCCCTCAATCCCGATCTTGCGCAGGCTTACAGCGTCCTGGGGGACATTACTGTGTTCTGGGATCGGGACTACGAACTGGGGATGGATTACTTTGCGAGGGCGCTGGCCCTCGATCCCCAGGATGCCCAGACGCGTCACTGGCATGCCGCCGCCTTGATGAGCCTTGGGCGGTTCGAGTCCGCCGAGGAAGAAGTCATGCGGGCACGGGAGATCGAGCCCCTTTCCCGCTCGATCGGGGTTTCGAGTGCGATGGTCCAGCTTGGGCTGGGGCGACCGGACACTGCTCGCACCGCATTGTTGCAGCTCATTGATCTCGAACCCGGCTATCGCTCGCCCTGGCGTTTTTTAGCCTTTGCCGAACTGGCACGCATGGACTACCCGGCATACCTCAACGCATGGGAAACCCGCTTCACCCTGACATCGGACGACAGTGGCCTTGCCATTGTCCGCGCCGGCAAACAGGCGCTCGAACGCGGGGGAGCCGAAGAAATGGCGCAGGCCATGCTCGCTGCAACCCAAACTGTTCCGGCAAACGGAGCAGCCGATCCCTATTCGCTGGCACATGTCTTTGCATTGGCCGGCGACTGGGAAAGGGCTAGCCGCCATCTTGGCGAGACATCGACGCGTCACGCCTTCTATTACGGGATTGACTCCGCCTTTGCGTCGGCCCGGCAGAACGAGCGTTTCCTGCAAATTGTCAGCGACGCCGGCCTGCCGGTTATCCGCTCAACGAGATCGTAGCGACCGGCACATGCCGGCCTGAGTTAGGTCTGGGAGGCGCGGACACTTGGGATTCACAAAGCGTTCTGATCTGATTCAGGGTCGTTTTCTGCGGGAGGCGATCATGAGAGTGTTCGACGGGCTGATCCTTGGGGATGAGCAGTGGGCTGGGATGCCGGGCCCCATCATCGGGGACGCGCGGACGCGCGGTTCGTCGGGTCGCGATAACCGGATGTTCGTGGAGGCGGTGCTGTGGATCGTGCGGACGGGTTCGCCGTGGCGCGCTCTGCCGGACGTGTTCGGCTCGTGGAGCAGCGCGTTCCGCCGGTTCAGCCGGTGGAGCACCAAGGGCATCTGGCATCGCATCTTCGCCGCGATGAGCGACGACGGAGACTTCGAGTATCTGATCGTCGACAGCACCATCATCCGGGCTCACCAATATGCGAGTGGCGCTAAAAAGGGGCTGAAGATCAGGCCTTTGGGCGTTCCCGTGGCGGCCTGAGCACCAAGATCCACCTGGCCGTGCGCGGGCTCGGCATGCCCCGTCGCCTTCCAGCTGACCGGCGGCCACAGGGGCGACGTGCCCCAGGCCGCCAGCCTGATCGACGGCCACCAGGCCGAGGTTGTCATGGCCGATGCCGCTTACGACGCCGACCATTTCCGTGCTTTCATCGCCGTCATGGACGCCACGGCGGTGATCCCCAACAACCCCTCGCGCACCGCCAAACACCCGTTCGACCGGCAGCTCTACCGCGAGCGACACCTGATCGAGTGCTGCTTCTCCAAGCTCAAGCAGTTCCGCCGCGTCGCCACCCGCTTCGAGAAAACCGCCCCCAATTATCTCGCCGTCGTCACACTCGCCGCAACCATCCTATGGCTCAGATAACGGTCCACACCTCCTGGAGCATCCCGCTTCGGACGCGACGCTCAGATGCCCGCAGATCCTATGAAAAAGATGCGGGCGAAAGTACGCAGCGTAAAATAGACAGAGGTTGGCCTGTCTACACTATTGATCACTGCCACGGGCCATCTGTAGTCATATTTGCAGGCAGCGGTTCTATGACCGTGCGGTAGTTGAGCGACTGCCCTTGCTGAATCTTGTAATTGTAGCTCGCATCGATAATGCGCGGTAGAGGATCTTCTTTCAGCCATCGGAGAGCGAGCTGTGCCGACCATTACCGGAGGGTATTTATTTACGAGCGGTAATGGCCATCGGCGTTGCCGGCCGTGAAGCGCTTTGCTGGCGGCAAGGGCGATTTCAGCGCGCTCTCGAATTCATCGTCGGCTTATCATTTGTCGAGCTCCGACACTAAACGGCACCCAGGGCCGATCTGATCCGCGAATTTCTGTTGTTTCAGGGGCTTCTCCTGGAGGCCAGGTGATGGCCCCTGATGGCGTCTGTCTCCTATCGGATGACAAAGGAGCGGGCGCTTGCGCGGCATGGAGCCTTCGTAAAGGGCAACAGGCTCTTCGGGCTGAAAATGCGTGGAACCTATCCGGCCACGAGATGTTACTACCGGGTACGACAAACCCCCAATAATGGAGCGCATCATGCGTAGAACCATGCTCGCCATGGCCGCTGTAGCTTTGTCTTTTTCGCCCGCACTTGCCCAGACACAACCGGCACCTGACGGCGATACGCCCGCGGTTGCAACACCTGACAGTGTCAACCCTACGGCCCCTGTCGAAGGGGCTAACAGCTTTACTGAAGAGCAGGCGAAATCCCGGATTGCCGATGCGGGTTATACCGGTGTGTCTGACCTGAAGCTGGACGACAAGGGTCTCTGGAAGGGTACAGCAATGAAGGATGGTGCGTCCGTTTCTGTGGCCTTGGACTACCAGGGCAACGTGACCTCTGAATAAAAGGGAGAACTGACTGATGAAAACCGTTACAGGACTTTTCGACACCCATGTTGATGCCGTTGCAGCTGTGCGCGACCTTGAAAAAATGGGAATCCCCAGCGAAGACATCAGCATTGTCAGCCATCACGCGGAGAGCGAAACCTCCGATGCTGCCGAAGGCGCAGGCACTGGAGCTGGTGTAGGTGCAGCAATCGGCGGCGCTGGCGGTCTTCTTGCAGGCCTTGGCCTCATGGCGATTCCCGGAGTCGGACCGGTAGTTGCTTCCGGGTGGCTTGCCTCGACTGCAGTTGGCGCAGTTGCCGGAGCAGTGGCGGGGAGCGCAGCAGGGGGCATAATTGGAGCAATGACGGGCGATGGCGTTCCTGAAGCGGACGCTCACGTGTATGTCGAAGGTGTCCGCCGCGGCGGCTCTCTCGTTACGGCTCGTGTAAACGACGTCCGCGAGGCAGAAGCGACCGCTATTCTGCGTCGTGGAGCGTGGGTGGATCCGCTGGAGCGTCGCCGTGCCTACGAAGCAGAAGGCTGGGCTGCTTTCGATGAAAACTTGCCGCCATATACCACCGAAGAAATTGACCGGGAGCGCGGACGCTATCGCGTTTAAGTTTAGCTTTGGACCGGCTTCGATGGATTTGGAGCTTCTCGATAGCTCGCCAGTCTCTTACCCGAGATTGGCGAGCTATTGCGTTTTGGAGCTTAAAGCATTCCGCCGTTACTACGCCAGAAGCGCAAGCGAAGGCGGGGTGCCACAAACCAGGATAAGGGAGCCGCAATGATCAAGCTCATCGCTACCACGTACCAGATTCCCGGGCTTGCATTCTCTCTCAGGGAGGGAACAGTGAGTAAGGTTATAACACCGGTTCCAAACAGCACCGCGTTGACCATAGGAAAGATCATTGCGGCAATCCAAAGACGAGTTCGCATGTGCCTACTCCTGTCAACCATACAATAGACCAACGAAAATTCAGGGTCATTGTTCCGGTCGTATAGCCTTTCCTGCCCCGGGATGTCGCCTTCCGCGATGGCCGGTGTTGCAACCCCGATGGTGCGCGCGCTTGTCTGATTCAGTGGCACTTATGAATAGAGTTTGGATAGACGAATTGACCCACATCGAACTTACGATAGATGGCAACCGCATCCGGGATATTCCGTCCTTCTATATGGAGATCAATAGCGTCTTCATGTCGGGCGAGGAGTGGCAGCTCGGGCCGAGTCTCGACGCTCTCGATGACATGCTCCATGGCGGCTATGGAGCTTTGAATGGGGTAGAAGCTGTTACCTTGATCTGGAAAGGGTTAAAGCAAACCAGAAAAGCACTGGGTGTCACGGCAACAAGAGCCCTTTACCTCAGTAAGCTTGATCAGCCATCTGTCTTTAATATTTCGAAAATCCGTCGTGATCTTGAAGAACTCGATCAGGGCACAGGATCGACCTATTTCGAAATCGTGATGCAGATTTTCGATGAACACTCCTACATAATAATCCAGGAGGAATAGAAGGCGGTGTCGTTCATACCCGTTTCTGATGCGAGACTTGTAGTCTTTAGCAGCTAAAGAAGCCGTCTGATGTCCGCCCTGTCGAATTGAGGGGTGTTTGCCGTGTTGCATGGAACTCCTGGCCCATTGGGCCGTTCGGTTGGTGAAAGGAGGACCACCATGACCAAGGACAAACGGTCGAATCGACGGTTGTTAGAAGGCGTGCAGTCGGCAAGCGTAAAGGAAATGCAAGACGCCAAAAGCAGCATGCCATCGGAGCACGGCGGTCCTCCCACGGATACTTTCCCTCCTTTCGATGCTGGCCTGCCCCCTGGAAAGTGGTCCTCCGTGAAGTAGGCTATCGAGCCTGAGAGAGGGCGTTGGAATGCCCCAGAAGAAGCACAAGCCCGAAGAGATTGTCGCCAAGCTACGCTAGGCTCAGGACCTATTAATTTGGTTTGATCTGTGATTCACGGTCTTTGCTGAAGGAGGCCGTGATGGGTGATTTGTTTCTGCTGAGCGAGTGCCAGATGGCGCGCATATCGCCGTACTTCCCGTTGTGGCACGGGG
>NZ_JCAKKP010000025.1:0-22487 GCF_059509755.1 Aquamicrobium sp. YD-1-mutant5 | reverse complement strand
GGGAAGGTGAGGCTGGATCGCTTCCCACTCCGCATCCGACAGCCAATAAACGTCCCGCTTCCTTGCCATCCGAATACCTCCGGAAAACAAGGAATCAGACCCCCGCTGACCACGAAACATCAATTGGGTTTCGACCCTAGTTGTTTATTTTTGCCGCATTTATGCGACGCCGAATGTTTCCATTCGGCTGCAAAATGCTCTAGGCCGGGGAACAGCCGCGTTTCTGGGGCGTATCGCTGGAGTAAGCCACGGATTGGTATCAGTTGCGCTGAGCCCATGCTGTCCTCCGAGTGCGGCTAAGCTGACAGCATGGTGCTGTCGGTTGTTTGACGTACAGTCGCGCCGATGCTGTGAACTGAATTCAGGCGATCTGTAGCGCGGCGGTTGTCCATTCGGCCATGGCGCCCTAACGGAAGGATCGGATTTGAGTTGCGGAGCGGTTTGATCTGCGGGAACGAAGTGGTTTCGAACAACTGAGAAGATCGGGACGAGATAATGCAGCGATTCGATCGACCGTAACCCTTGCCTCAGCTTGTCGCGTCAGCTTCATCATTGCGGTTCTCCTCCCGGTTGGGCGCTTTTGAAGTCGCCCAAAACGTCTTTAAGGCGAGCGGCCAACGGCACGGGTCGCGCCACAAGACCACGCCGCCTCGCTTGAGGTCGGTTCAGCATCCGCAATTGCGCAAACATCAGCCGGCTCAGCCGCGCAATACGTCGAGAAAGTCCGAGCACCAGCGGGAAATGTCGTGTTCGCTCAACTGCTGCATCATCGGCGCGAAGCGCGCGCGCCGTTCCTCCAGCGGCATCGACAGCGCCTTCGCCACGGCATTGCCGACCGCCTCGATGTCGTAGGGATTGACGAGGATGGCGCCATCAAGTTCCTGCGCGGCGCCGGCGAAGCGCGACAGCACCAGCACGCCGGGATCTTCCGGGTCCTGTGCGGCGACGAACTCCTTCGCCACGAGGTTCATGCCGTCCCTGAGCGGCGTTACCATGCCCACCCGCGCCACGCGGTAGAGCCCGGCCAGCACCTTCTGGTCGATGGCGCGGTTGACGTAGCGGATTGGCACCCAGTCGAGCCGCCCGATCGCCCCGTTCACTCGCCCCGCGCTTTCGGCGACCTCGCGCTGCATGGCGGCATAGCCCGGCACCTCAGTGCGCGATTTCGGCGTCACCTGCAGCATGGTCGTGCGGCCGTGCCAGGCCGGATTGGCGGCGAGGAATTTTTCGTAGCCGTCGATGCGGTGGGTCAGGCCCTTCGAATAGTCGAGGCGGTCGACGCCGATGATCAGGTCGCGCCCTTCGAGGCTGTCGGCGAAGCGGCGCACGGCGGCCGTGCGCACGGCCTGACGCGCCAGTTCGGCGAAGTCGCGCGTGGCGATGCTGATCGGAAAGGTGCCGGCGCGGAAGCGGCGGCCATAGGCTTCCATCCAGCCATCGCCGGCATCGCCGCCGATGCCCTCGCGCTCCAGCCCGGACGCGAAATTTGTCGCATCGTGCTTCGTCTGGAAGCCCACCACGTCATAGGCGGTCAGCCCTCCGATGATCGCCTCGTGAACGGGCAGCGTGAGGAACACGTCGGGCGACGGCCATGGAATGTGCATGAAGAAGCCCATGCGGTTTTCCACGCCGAGCCGGCGCAGCTCCGAGGCCAGCGGGATCAGGTGGTAGTCATGCACCCAGATGATGTCGTCCGGCCGGATCAGCGGCCGCAGCCGTTCCGCGAAGAAGCGGTTGACGCGGAAATAGCCGGCCATGTCCTTGCGGGCATAGTCGGTGAGGTCGAGCCTGTAATGGCACAGCGGCCACAGCACGCTGTTGGCGAAGCCCGCATAATATTCGGACAGGTCGCGCCGCGACAGGTCCGAAAGCGCGAAGGTGATGCCGCCCCGATCCTCCACATGCAGCGGGCCGGGCTCCTTCGATCCGCTCGACTTGCCCGACCACCCCATCCAGATGCCGCCGCGCTTTTCGAGCGCGGCCTTGAGCGCGACGGCCAGGCCGCCCGGAGGCGGGCCCTTGCCGATGTCGGGCACGCGGTTAGATACAACGATAAGCCGGCTCACAATACATCCTCCCAGCGGCGCGACAGATGCATCGCCGCATTGATCAGGCCCACCATGGAATAGGTCTGCGGGAAGTTGCCCCACAGTTCCCCGCTCTCGACATGCAGCCCTTCCGAGAGAAGGCCGAGATGGTTCCTGTGCTTCAGCACGTCGGCGAAGATGGCGCGCGCGTCCTCCTTGCGCCCGACGCGCGTCAGCGCATCGATCAGCCAGAAGGTGCAGGCGGTGAAGGCCGTTTCCGGCTCGCCGAAATCGTCCGGCGCGCGATAGCGGTAGAGATGGTTGCCGAAGCGCAGATGCGCCTCGCAGGCGGCGAGCGTGGAAAGAAAGCGCGGATCCTGCGCCGGCATGAAACCGATCTCCGGCATCAGCAGCAGGCTGGCGTCGAGGTCGGCGCCGCCGAAGGAGGAGACAAAGCTCTTCATGCCCTCGTTCCAGGCGCGCTCCAGTATGCCGGCGCGGATGATGTCGGCGCGCTGGCGCCAGTGCGCGGCGCGGCTGTCGAGGCCAAGCTTCACGGCGATGCGCGCCAGCCGGTCGCAGGCCGCCCAGCACATCATGGCCGAATGGGTATGAACGCCGTTGCGGGTGCGGAACTCCCAGATGCCGGCGTCCGACTGGTCCCAGCGGGCGAAGGCCTGATCGCCGAGCGGCTCCAGCCGGCCGAACAGCGCTTCGCCGCCCATCACCGGCAGGCGCTCGTCGAAGAAGCACTGCATGATCGACAGGATCACCGAGCCGTAGCCGTCGTTCTGCACCTGCGTGTAGGCTGCATTGCCGCTGCGCACCGGGCCGTAGCCGCGATAGCCGGGCAGGTCGCCCACGATCCTCTCGTCGAGAAGACGCTCCAGACCGAGGCCGAAAAGCGGCTGCAGATAGCCGTCGGGCGAGTCGGCGGCGATGTTCGACACATAGCCGAGATAGTCCTCCATCGTCTTCGTTGCCCCCAGAAGGTTGAGCGCCTTGACGGTGAAGTAGGAGTCGCGCAGCCAGCAGAAGCGGTAGTCCCATGTGCGCCCGCTCTGGCCGTATTCGGGAATGGAGGTGGTCAGCGCGGCGACGATGCCGCCGGTCTCCTCATGCGAGCACAGCTTGAGGGTGATGGCCGAGCGGATCACCACGTCCTGAAAGTCGATCGGCAGCGAGAGATAGCGCACCCATTCGCACCAGTAATTTTCCGTCTCTTCAAGGAAAGCGCGGGCGGTATCCAGGGGCGCCTGCGTCAGCCGCTCGTCCGGGCCGAGGATGAAGGCGCAGGGCCGGTCGAGGAGAAAGGGCGTTCGGCGCTCGACGAATTCCACCGGCGCGTCCGTGGTCATCCGCAGCACCTGCCCGCCGAGCAGGTAGCGGATATGATTGGTGCCGCGCGTCGTTTCCGGCTCCTGCGCGCCGTAACCGTGGCGCGGGCGCAGATCCACCTGAATGCGCGGCGCGCCCTCCACCGGCTCGACCAGCCGCACGATCGTCTGCGGGCGGAAGATACGCCCGTTCGCCTTGAAGCGCGGCGCGAAATCGGTGATGCGCAGCCGGTTGCCGTCATGGTCGGTCAGCACCGTTTCCAGAATGGCCGTGTTGCGCAGATAGCGCTGCTCGCTGGTGGCCACGTTCCTCAGCCTTATCGACCAGCGCCCGCCATCGCCGGGGGTCTTGTCCGGCCCCTCCCCCAGCAGGCTGCAGAAGACGGGATCGCCATCCATGCGCGGCACGCACATCCACACGATGGAACCATTGCGGTCGATGAGCGCGGCGCTGCTCGAATTGCCGATCACGCCGAGATCGAGGGAGGGCGCAAACAGGGGCTGGTTCATGCCGATATCCTCGCAAGCCAGTCGCGGACATCTGAGGGTGCGCCCACGCGACCCCGCGCGAGGCTTGGCCTGCCGTCGAGGCCCACCCGCACGGACAGGCCGTCCAGCCGGTTGGCGGCGGCGAACATCGCCTCGTCGGTCACGTCGTCACCGATGGCCACGGGCCGGCGGCCGCGAAAGGGAGTTTCGCGCATGAAGGAAACCAGCGCATCGCCCTTGTCGCGTCCGCGGGGGCGGAGCTCGACGACCTGCTTTCCCTCCTGAAGCTCCCATCCATCGGAGATGGGACCGGCAATGGCTTCCATCATCTCGCGCACCTGCGCTTCCCGCTCCGGGGCAAGGCGATAATGGGCGGCGATTGCAGCGCCCTTGTCCTCGAAGATGACGCCAGGCATATCGGCCGTCTGCCGACGCAGATGCTGGCGCGCAAGCTCGAAAGCTTCGGTTGTCGCGATGGTCGCGGTGCGCCCGTCCGCGCCTCGCCATTCGGCGCCATGAAGCCCGCTGACCGCCGTGGCGGGAAGCCTGAAAAGCGCGTCGACGGTGCCGATCGACCTGCCGGTGATCAGCGCCAGCGCACCCTCCAGACGCTCCGCCAGCCGCTTCAGGCTGTCGTGCAGACCGGGAGGCACCACGACCGCTTCGGGCGTCTGCGCGATGTCGAGAAGCGTGCCGTCTATGTCCAGAAAGAGCGCGAGGCCAGAGGCATCTTCCGGAAGGGAGCAGGACAACCGGCCATGCCCGCGCAACGATAAGGTCTCATCATGCATGGCTTCAAGGATAGGCCCCGCGACGCGATCGGCAACCCCCGAGCCGGATAGATGCGCCGAACCCATACGCCGCGAACCGCCAATGGCGGCGGTTTCGCCTTGTACCAGCGGCTTGCTGCCTCCCAGAGGGCATGACCGGCCCGTCGGGGATCCACGAAGGCCACCATGATGGCTGCGCCGCCCGGCGGCCGGCGTAAGGCACCTCACATAGCGCCAGCCCTAATCTCCACGCCCGCAAGCGCGACAAGCATCCCGAAGACCGGCCGGAAGGTAGTTTGACCAATCCATTTCCAAGCCTTCTGGTTTGGCAAGAACCGTCAGCTCACTTGCCGCGCCGGGCTGCCGATCCGAAACGCCCGGCGCGGCACCTTGGCCGTTCAGGCCCCGGAGACATGTTGCCCGGCGACATGTTGAAAGTGTCGGGAACAATCTGCCGGAACCGGCTCCCATCGTGCCTTTCCGGCATGAAGACCCCCCGTCAGCTGGAAATGCTCGCCTTCATTCCCGCACCGAATTTCGAAGCGAAAGGCGCGAACGGCCACCCACCTCACGACGGCAAAATTCTGATGGCGGGCATGAACCCGGCAGGCCGGCCTTTCTTCATCAGCGACGGTTTCAGGCAAGACACCGCCCGTCGCGCAAGCGGTTTCATGAGTTTATATCAACATAAACGCACCGCTCGTATTTTCCTTATAATGTCCGATAATGTTGCCTTATCGCTCCTTATGCCGCACAGTGCAAAATCGGCGTTCCCGGCTGGCAGAAGCGCGACAATGCGGGCTTGCCAGCCTCAGCGCGACATCACAGCCAGTGCTATCGGCGTTATACAGATTTTGTGAGCACCAAAGCGGACATGATGACGTCCCAGGAGGTGGTGTAGCTGGCGGGGTGGCCATCGGTGTTCTTCCGATAGGGTCGGGTTGTTCAAGACCAACCTGAGGGGAAGACCACCGATGACCGACGAGATGATGAACCTGCGCTCGCTTGTTGAGAAAAGGGCGGACACGGATTTGCTGCGCGACATGATCGGCTTTGCCGCCGAGAAGCTGATGGAGTTGGAGTTCGGGGCGAAGGCGGGCGCGGCCTATGGCGCGAAGGACACCCTTCGGCTTGCCCAGCGCAATGGCTACCGTGAGTGAGACTGGGAGACGCGGGCCGGCACGGTGGAACTGCGTATCCCGAAGCTGCGCACCGGCAGCTACTTCCCGAACTTTCTCGAACCGCGCCGCATGGCGGAAAAGGCCCTGACCGCCCGTCATCCAAGAAGCCTACATCCAGGGTGTCTCGACCCGCTCGGTCGACGATCTGGTCAAGGCGATGGGCATGAGCAGCATCTCCAAGAGCACAGGTCAGCCGCCTGTGCGAGGAGATCGACGACAGGTGAAGGCCTTCCTCGCCCGACCCATCGAGGACGACTGGCCGTATCTTTGGATCGACGCCACCTATCTGAAGGTTCGTCTCGGTCGCCGTCATCATCGCCGTCGGCGTCAACACGGATGGCCGCCGCGAGGTGCTGGGCATGGAGATCGGCATCTCCGAGGCCAGAGCCGATCTGGAGGGAGTTCCTGCGCAAGCTGACGCGGCACAGCCTGCGCGGCGTCAAGCTCACCCAACTCATGGACACCGCCGAAGAAACGTGCTCGCCTATGACCAAGATGATCGGGCGATCGCTCGCATCCATTACGGCATAAAGCTTGATGTCCGTAGCATCTTTCGTGCAGCCGATCAGACCCCCCATTTTTTACTTGTAAGCCAGAAGCCATGCGGTGCTGCCTTGAGATAGGTCGTATCAGTCATAATCGTCTTGCATCCTGGAATCTGAGGCATGACCAGACCATCTATCAACTTGCAGGAAGATGTCCTTCTCGCCTCAGCGCTTACAACTGTTTAAAAGCGGCTTGGATGGAGCATATTCCTTCGGCACATCGTGCCACCCAAGCCGCTTGCGGTCGACGGAGATGATGCAGCTGTCACGAATGACAGGGCAAGCCTGAGCCAGCATTTCGCGAAACGCTTGTCCGAGGCCGGGTAGTTGTGCCTATCCACTTCGGCCTAAATCCCCTTCCGATATCAGACCGTACCGACAACATCCTCCACCATGAACAATCCTCAGCCGTATGAATGGTTTTCGTGCGAAACAAGCTTCTGTTTACAATCCCATCGAAACAGACCACGAAACCCCTCCCCTCTTTTCTGAACCGCATAAAGAACGTTCAGTCGCACCACAGCCTCTTCTCTTGTGTGAAGTAGCTCTTCAGCAGCTTGCGCCGGTTTCCCGCTATGCCAGAACAGCTTTCGTCATGCTGTCATCGCCACCTCAGCCCCACCAGTTTTCAGCGCTGCCATCAGCATCGGGCCGACGGAGAAGTTGCCGCTGCCTGCCTTTTCGGTGAGGGCCCGCAGATAACCTCCGGCTGAATGGATATGCTGCGATCGCTGGAGAATGCAGGCTATGACGATGGCAGTGCTTTCCTGCCCCATCACCTCCAGGGCATCGGCATAGGCGGATGGCGATATGCCCAGGTAGCCGCGTACCTGTGCTGCGGTTGCCATGAAATCACGCCAGCTATCGATGCCATCAACAGCATAGTCGCGGATATCCGGGCAGGCACGCAAAACCAAACCAAGCGGATAGGCTTTTGGTAGATCAAACGGTTGGGAAGCTGGCTCAGTCTCGACCCTGTTTTTTTCTGAAGCAGGTTCAAATTCAGAATAGGCGTTTGTGTTTGAATCAGATTGCTGCCGTTCATTTTGTTGGCCATTGCCGTTCATAAATTCATTATTCATATGCATTTCCAGCAACTTATCGACATCCTCGCGAACCTGTTCGAGGTCGCTGACGACAGGTTCCAGATCCGCAAGCGAAGCGCGTCGGGGAATGGTCTCAACAACGGCGCGGAAACGCTGCCAAAGGCTCGTCCAGTCGCCCACAGCCTGCTCCTCCAGAGCGGCCTCGATCAGCTTGCTGATATCGCGGCGGTGCAGCGTAATGCGCTCACGCATCAATTTCAGCGCCTGAGCCTCGGCCCGTATCTGCTCGGCCGCCGCTGCAAACTCTCCCGCCCGCACCAGCAATGGCGCAAGCGAGAAGCCGAATGCCTCGCCAGGCTCCCCTTCCCTGCTTCTGCGCGCATAGCGCTTGCCATTGGGACTGTCGCGGCGAACAATCAATCCGCCATCCACCAGGGCCGCCAGATGGCGCCGCAAGGTCACTTCTGACATGCCATGCGCCCGCAGGGCGAGCTGGCGGTTCGACGGAAACACAACAAGGCCATGCTCCTCGGATAGCTCCTCCTGCGGATAAAACGACAGCAATGCCGCGAGGATGGCCAGCGCCCGGTCACCGACGCCTATGATCGTCTTTCCCTCACACAGATCTCTGTAGACCTGCCACTTGCCCGCTGTCGCCCCTTCCGGGATAGCAGCCGCTTCCTGCTGCACTGCCAGCATGGCAAGCGACATCGGCCGCCGCCCAAAAGGCGTCGCTGCAATATGCGTATCCATGTCCTTCCACCTTCAATCAGGCAAAAGAAACCCGCCCGTTAAAACGACAGTTTCAACGCTTGACACAGATTCACGGAAATGCGATTCTCGGATTGTCCAGATACGAGAAGGGCTTCCGCGACGACAGTCGTTCGGGGGCCTTTTTCTTTTGCGGCTTCAATGCTCCTGTTCGGTTTTCTCCGATTTTCTGAATGCCTCATAAAGGCTGCTCAGATTACTCGAAATCCACTCGGCAAATCTGGGTCCGTCGGCTGCTCCAATTGCAAGAGTTGCCGTCTTACCTGCCTTTTTCAGTCGTACGCTGACCTTCTTGTCCTGCGGTAACCAGGCTGTGTCCGCAGACTTCGTGACAGTCTTGCGAGCCGGCTTGCTCCTGGCAGACAAAGCTGCGTGCAAAGCCTCAAAGCGGGCGTTGCTGTCGAGCTGGCTGAACTCGGGCGTTGCGGCAACGGAGCTTGCCATTTCCAGCCGGCGAGGCACCAGAAGGGAGATCTCTATCCACCTCTCCCGGCCGATAGCCGGCGCCGGGCCGATTGCCCTGATGATATCTTCTGGGACACGGGTTACTGTCGTGATCATCTTCGACACAGTCGCTTCGTTAGAAGCCAGAGCCGAACAGATAATGTCGCGGGTGTAACCAAGATCCTCGAGGCGCTTTGCGAATGCGGCCTTCTCGATAAAGCTCAAATTCGCCCGGGCAGAATTCTCCTGCCCCTGAGCGATGACATGCGCCTTGTCATCGATCGCTTTCACCACGGCCCGGACCTTGCGGCCGAGCTCTTTCGCCACCCTGACGCGACGATGGCCGAACACGATCATGTAACGACCCTCCCTCTCGGGATGAGGTCGCACCAGTATCGGCGAATTCTGGCCATTCTCTCTTATGGCTTCGAGAAGTTCCTGATGATGTTCCTGGTCTTCGGAGAGACGGTCGGCAACAAACGAGCCATCGATCATCTCCGGGTCGAGATCCACCACCTGCTCGCCTTCAAGATAGGCATCGGCCTGCCGCGCCAGCTCGCTGACCGAGCGGATCATCGACTTGGACGCGCCGCGCATGGGATAGGCTGGCGCATTCGAAGCGCCCTGCCCTTCCTCATTTGTCTCCATGAGGCCTGACAGCAGGTTCTTACGGGCCATTCAACCTCTCCTGTTGTTGCCTAATTCGTTGAAACACAACGGCGAAGACGTGTTTTTGTCAGCTGACAAGATCACCTCCCCCACGCTTCGTGAATAAGTCCGGCTATTTCCGAGTTCACGCCATCCAGAGATTCCATCGCCCGCTCATAGGTCGAACGGGTCATGGTGTTCTTTTCCACCTCGTACAAAGTCTGCTTGGTGATGCCGGCATCGGATATGGCCGTGGACTTGAGCATCTGGTTTTTGAGGATGAATTCGCCAAACAGCGTTTGCAGGAAAGCCACCATCTGCGCCTGCGGCTGATCCATCGGTTCGTAGCGCGTGATCAGATAGCGATACCATTCCAGATTTACCTCTGCGCCGGCACTGCGGATAGGCTCCAGAATGTTGCCCAGCATCAGCAGGAACTGGCCCATCGACATCACATCCAGCATCTGCGGATGAATGGTAATCAGCACCGACGTGGCGGCTGTCAAAGCAGCAATCGTCAGATAGCCGAGATGCGGCGGGCAGTCGACGACCACAACATCATAGCGGCTCTCCACCTCTTCCAGAGATCGCGCGATGCGCGTGAAAAAGGCCTTGCCTGCATTAGAGCTGCGGTCGGCCATCGCCAGCGGCGTATCGTACTCGAATTCCTGCAATTCGAGATTTGCAGGCACGATGTCGAGCCCCGGGAAATTGGTGGTGTGAATGATGTCGGAAAGAGAGACCCGCTCGTCATCATAACGGATGGCGTCGTAGAGCGACTTGATCCTGTCGAGTTCGGGCTGGAAGCCATGCAGCGAAGACATCGATGCCTGCGGATCGAGGTCGACTGCCAACACACGGTGACCGGTCAGCACCAGATACTGCGCCAGATGCGCGGCAGTCGTCGTCTTGCCGGAGCCGCCCTTGAAATTGACGACGGCCAGAACCTGCAGCTTCTCACCCGGACGGCGATGCGGAACATATCTGCGCGCTTCCGAGCGTCCGTACTGGTCGAGATACTGTCTGAGCTCCAGCATCTGCTGGGCAGTATAAGAGCGCCGGCCCGTCGATGACGTTTCAGGAACGGGACCCTTGCCTTCGAGATGCAGCTTTTTCAGATGGCTCTGGGAAACACTCAGGTAATTCGCGACTTCCGCCAGCGTGAACGAACGCAGATCCTTCTTAGCAAGCGGTGGGAATCGCTGCAGGCTCAGAAGGTGCAGCTTCTGCGAAATCTGATCGCCCTGCTCGAGAATGTGTTTCTCGAAATGCAACGGCTCTCTTGCTGGTCTCGGTGAACTCACGTTCATTCGGGCTGCATTTCCTAATAACGATTTTTAGAGAAGTTTCTCCAAACAACCGTGATTATGCCCGATTCGGGTTTGCCGGCAATAGTGCCCCCTGCTGAATCGATCCCCTCCCCCAGCTAAATAACAGCCCTCACCTTCCATAGAAATTTATATGCCTTTGAAATAAAAGCCCTTTGTTGGGATTTTGTCCGCTGACAAGCTTGCATCCCACCTTTTCAGGCACAAGAATTCGCCGACAGCCATTGTTCAGGCTTATATATTCTGGCCGCTGACGGTGGAACAGCCAGCGAATCGATTTTGGCGTTGCGCTCCTGCGTGTAATCTGGAGGCCTGTGGAAGACGCTTCGGCACACCGGACGCATTCCAGCAAACTGACCCCGTATAACGGAAGTTGTGCTCTGCCGGGCGGATGATGTTATGCTCGGCATGTCATTCGCCGGAATCGGGAACTTCTGTCGAATGGGAAGAGGGGAAACAGTTGCTTATGACGATCACGACTTCAATGAACCGTCCGTCCGGCACGGTTTTTACATGGCTGATGGCATCACAAAAGTCTGGTGCGGGGTCAGCCGGGCGCGGTTTCATCAAAGCTATGGCCTGACCGCAGTGGAGACATCTCGTCCGCTTACCCGCATTCAGACCAAGCGGCGCCGAAAAATTCTGGAAGCAGCACTGGAGATATTTTCCACGCATGGCTTTCGCGGCGCAACCATCGACCAGATCGCCGAAGCTGCCGGAATGTCCAAGCCCAACCTGCTGTACTATTTCCGCAGTAAGGAGGAAATCCACAGCACGCTGATCAAGCGTCTGCTGGACGACTGGCTACAGCCTCTCCGCGATCTCGATGCCGATGGCGATCCGATGGCCGAGTTGCAGTCATATATCCGGCGCAAGATGGAGATGTCCCGGGATTTCCCGAGAGAGGGAAGGCTGTTCACCAATGAGATTCTGCAGGGCGCACCGCACACGCTGGAAATGCTTCAGGATGTGCTGAAACCGCTTGTCGACGAAAAGGTGAAAGTCATCGAAGAGTGGATGAAAGATGGCCGCATCGCCCGGACCGATCCATATCACCTGATCTTCTCGCTCTGGGCGACGACACAGCATTACGCCGATTTCGACGTGCAGGTGAGGGCGGTTCTTGGACCTGATCGCAGCGGAGAACGGCTGTTCGAAGACGGAGCACAGTTCCTCGAACAGCTTTACCTCAACGGCCTTTCTCCGGAGGTCAGCAGAAACTGACCGGCCGCGCAGATTGCTCTGCGCGGCCGGTGTGGTCCTGCATGTGTTTCGGCAGGATCACACGCCGATGGGCATATGCTCCGGGGAACGGGTGACGGCGCGCGGCGCCGTCAGTTCCTTCCATGTCGAAAGCGCCTGGTTGACGGCCTGGAAAGGCTGGCGGGCAACGAACTTGCCGCGTCCGGGCTTTGCTCTGGCAACGCCTTCGCCCCACACCAGGTCCCCGCGCGAAAGCGTGTAGCGCGGCAGACCGGACACCTTCATGCCCTCGAAGACATTGTAGTCGATGATCGACTTCTGGGTCGCGGCCGAGATGGTCTTGCCCACCTTCGGGTCCCACACAACGAGATCGGCATCGGCACCCGGCACGATCGCGCCCTTGCGTGGATAGATGTTGAGGATCTTCGCGATGTTGGTGGAGGTCACGGCGACGAACTCGTTCGGCGTCAGCCTGCCGGTTTCGACGCCAGTGGTCCACAGCACCGACAAGCGGTCTTCGACGCCGCCGGTGCCATTGGGGATCTTCGTGAAATCGTTGAGCCCAAGCAGTTTCTGCTTCATGGTGAAGGCGGCGTGATCAGTGGCCACCGTATGCAGCGAGCCCGATTGCAGACCCGCCCACAGCGAAGCCTGATGGCGGGCGTCGCGGAAGGGCGGGGACATGACGCGCTGCGCCGCATGGGCCCAGTCGGGATTGGCATATTCGCTCTCATCCAGCGTCAGGTGCTGGATCAGCGGCTCGCCATAGACGCGGATGCCCTTGTGCTGAGCGCGGCGGATGGCTTCATGCGCCTGTTCGCAGGAGACGTGCACGATATAGACCGGAACGCCGGCGGCATCGGCAATGGTGATGGCGCGGTTGACGGCCTCGCCCTCGACATCCGGAGGCCGCGAATAGGCATGCGCCTCGGGGCCGCTCAGGCCGGAACTCATCAGCTTCTGCTGCATGGCTGCGACAAGGTCGCCGTTTTCGGCATGGACGAAGGGGATGGCGCCAAGCGCGGCGCAGCGCTGGAAAGAGGCGAACATCTCGTCGTCGTTGACCATCAGCGCGCCCTTGTAGGCCATGAAGTGCTTGAACGTGTTCACGCCGCGCCCAACGACGGTTTCCATCTCCTCGAAGATCTTTTTCGACCAGCCGGTGATCGAGACATGGAAGGAATAGTCGCTGCACGCCTGACGCGCCGCGCGCTCCTCCCACTCATCGAGGGCTGCTATCAGTCCGTCCTCACCGGGGATGACGAAGTCCACCACCATCGTCGTTCCGCCGGAAACGGCGGCATAAGTGCCGCTTTCCCATGTCTCGGCCGTAGTGGTGCCCATGAAGGGCATCTCAAAATGGGTGTGCGGGTCGATGCCACCGGGAATGATTAATGCGCCTTCGGCATCGATGACCTCATCACCCTTGAGATCAGGTCCGATGGCGGCGATGGTCTCGCCTTCGATCAGCACATCCGCCTCATAGCTGCGGTCGGCGGCGACGATCGTGCCTCCCTTGATTACTTTCGACATTGCTGAAGCCTTTCATTTTCATGCGAGTGACCGGGCGCGCGATGCGGCCGGGTCGAACGGGGCTATGCGGGCGCTCATCTCATCTTTCGCGCTGGCGGCCGGGTTGGGGGAGCCGCTCTGCGCACCACCGCAGCGCCGGGGCGGTGGCAGGAACCGCCGGCAGACGGCCGGCGGTTGTCTTGCTGGGGCTGGCCATGGGAGCAGGAGATCTGTCCCCCTCCCATGATTTTCTTCCTAGTCGGTGGCGACGGTACCAAGCGCACGGCGCTTGGCTGTGCTGAGCTGGCAGTAGATGACCGCCGACAGCACGACGCCGACAGGCCAGGAGAACGGCGTCCAGGCGCTGATCGCAGGGATGACCGACATGCCGATGGCAATGACGCCCGAGACGACAAGGGCAATGATGGCGTTGGTGTTGTAGCCGCCATTGTAATAGTATTTGCCGCCGGGCGTATCGTCGAACAGAGCATCCGAATCGATCTTCTGACGCCTGATGATGTAGTAGTCCGCCATCACGATGCCGTAGAGCGGTCCCATCAGGGCGCCGACGCTGCCGATGAAGTGATTGACGATCACCGGGCTGGAGAACAGGTTCCACGGCGTCACGATCACCGAAAGAATGGCCACGACCACACCTGCCTTGCGGAAGGTGAAGTGACGCGGCCACACATTGATGATGTCATAGACCGGCGCGACGAAGTTCATGATGATGTTGATGCCGGCCGTGGCCGTTCCGATGGCGATGATGGCCACCAGCAGGATGGCGATGCTGTCGATGTCCTTCATCAGCGCGATCGGATCGTGGATCGCCTCGCCATAGACCTTCACCGAGGCCAGCGCGATGACGATGGAGATGGCGCCGAAAGCCGTCGCGTTCAGCAGCAGGCCCCATGCGTTGCCACGGCGCACCGAGGCCTCGTCAGGCGCGTTGCGGGTAAAGTCGGCAAAGTTCAGCGTCGGGCCGGCAAGATAGGCGACAACGATGAACATGGCGGATGCCATGCCGAACAGGCCGCTGTTATGCTCCACGGTGCGGTAGCTGAAATCGACCGACCAGCCGGCACGTGCCAGGACCCATACGGCAAGCGCGATCATGGCGATCCAGATGGCGGGACCAGCGAAGTCGGAGAGGCGGCGCACCGCCTCCATGCCGCGCGACAGGACGATGAGCTGCGCAAAGGACAGCACGAGGAAACAGATCCAGCCGAGCGTCGACAGCCCCGCGAACGAGCTTTCCGTCAGGGTTGCCGAGGATGGAAACACCTTGATGACCAGAAGCATCATCGCCGCGGAGGCCAGATAAGTCTGGATGCCGTACCACGCCACGGCAACGATGGCGCGCAGAATGGCGGGGATGTTGGCGCCGTAGACGCCGAAGCTGGCGCGCGCAAAGACCGGGAACGGCACCTTGACGCGCTGACCGGCCACGCCGCTCATATTGTTGGTGAAATAGAGAATAATGATGCCCGCCGTGAATGCGGCGATCATCTGGTATCCGCTCAGGCCCAGTGCGAACAGGCCGACCGCCATGGTGTATCCGCCAAGGCTGTGCCAGCCCGACATCCACCAGGCAAACAGGTTCCATGTCTTCCATGTACCCGTCGCCGTCTCCGGCGATAGCTCGACGTTGAAAAGTCGAGACGATTCATTTGCATGCTTATGCATTAAGCTCCTCCCAGAATGGTTGCGTTGATGTCGTATCCTGCCCGGCACCTCCTAGGCCGCTGCGGGACACGCCGTTGTTCAGCTGTCGATGATGATCGGCCCCCTTGCGATACACGCCACCCGTCTTCGCCCCATCGGGGGGAGGCGGTTGTGGAATGATCCGTTTGTCATGAGGGCTGGGGGCAGAACCTCACCACAGGCACCGGCATGGTGCAGGAGGGGCGGGCTCTGCATGTCCTGAAATGCCTTGAAAGGCACTTGCGGGCATCTTGCGGACGGTACGGCGCAGCCGATGGAAAATGGTATTGGCTGCGCGGATCGCGCCTTGCCGGTCACATCGGGAACTTCACGCCGACACATCATGTCGAATTCTCTCCCATATGCATGGCATCGGAGATTTCCTGCCCGGATTCTGATGTCCGGTTGAGCGGATCCCCAAGCCTGGCGCCGGCACCCATCTTCAGATGGACTCAGGATACCGGAGCCAAAAATAACGAAAGTTCAGTGGGTTACCTTAGTCGGAAACATTCCGGCTGACGTTTCGTAAACACCCACTTGACATTTTTTTATCATGCAGTCAAATTTTGATCAGATGATAAAAAATGGGAGGAGGAACCCATGAAGCAGGCACTCGCCACAGGTGCAGGCTTGCCACGGAGGAGGGGCGGAATCCGTATCCGCGTCAGTTCCGGACAAGGCATTTTTCTGCACGATCATTCTCCTGCGACCGTCTGACGGCCAGCACCATGATCACGATCGAAGACGTCTACGCGGCAGACCGCGTCAGCGAAGCCGGACTTGCGCGCCTGCGTCAGCGGGCCTGTGAAATCCGCGACCAGCACTGGGGACGGGAGATCACTTACTCCCGCAAGGTTTTCATCCCCCTCACCAATATGTGTCGCAACACCTGCGGCTACTGTGTCTTCGTCAAGCATCCGGGCGATCCGGCGGCCAACTACCTGACGCCCGACGATGTGCTCGACATCGCCCGCCGGGGTGAGCGCCTCGGCTGCAAGGAAGCCCTGTTCTCGCTGGGCGAGCGCCCGGAGCGGCGCTACCCGGAAGCAGCCGCCATTCTGAAGGACCTCGGCTACGCCACCACCGTCGACTATCTGGTCGATGCCTGCCGTCTGGTTCTCGAGCACACCTCGCTGATCCCGCATGTCAATGCGGGCACGCTGACCGAAGAGGAGGTGGAGCGGCTTGGCGAGGTCTCTGCTTCGATGGGCATGATGCTGGAAAATGTCAGCAAGCGCCTGTCGAAGCCCGGCCTGCCGCATCATGCCTGCCCCGACAAGGCGCCGGTATTGCGCCTGCGCACCATCGAGGCGGCAGGGCGTCTCGGCGTTCCCTTCACCACCGGCATTCTGATCGGCATCGGCGAGACATGGTCCGAGCGCATCGACAGCCTGATTGCCATCAACGAAATCCATCTGCGCCATGGCAATGTGCAGGAGGTGATCGTCCAGAATTTCCGCGCCAAGGCGGGCACGGCCATGGCCGAATGGATCGAGCCCTCCCGCCACGAAATGCTGAAGACGCTGGCTGCGGCCCGTATCGTGCTTGACCCCACGATCAGCCTGCAGGCCCCGCCCAATCTCGATGAGGAGTTCGAGGACTACATCGACTCCGGCATCAATGACTGGGGCGGCATCTCGCCGCTCACCAGGGACCACATCAACCCCGAGCGGGCATGGCCGGCGCTGGGCGAGCTTTCGCGCCGCACCTCCGCCAAGGGGTATCGCCTCGCCGAACGGCTGACCGTCTACCCCCGCTATCTGGCCGAGTGCCGGCAAGCGCTGGCCGGCCCGCTGTCCCGTCTTGCCCGCGCCGACGGTCTGGCGCGCGAACAATTCACGAGTTGAGCCATGAGCATCGATCTCGAAGTCATGAAGCAGTTGGAAAACCGCCCGGATGAGGTTCTGGCACGGGCCTCCGCACAGGTGCGCGCCGTTCTTGAGCGCGCGCTGGCAGGCGGGGAAATCTCGCGCGAGGCAGGTGAAGTGCTGTTCAACACGGAGGGTGCGGACCTCTCCGCCGTGCTCAAGGTGGCCGATACGGTGCGGCGCGAGCGGGTGGGAGACCGGGCAACCTTCGTCACCGTGCGCAACATCAACTTCACCAATGTCTGCTACATGGCATGCCAGTTTTGCAATTTCGGCGTGCGCAAGGAGGCCAGCGGCGCCGAACTGCTGACGCCCGAACAGGTGGCGGCACGCGCCGAAGAAGCGTGGAACCGGGGCGGCACCGAAGTCTGCATTCAGGGCGGCCTGCATCCCGATATTCCGGGCGACTATTATGTGCAGTTGCTGCGCGCGGTGAAGAAGCGCGTGCCGAAGATGCATGTCCACGCCTTCTCGCCCTTCGAGATCTGGTACGGCGTGCGCAAGAGCCGCATGTCGCTCGACGATTTCCTCGCCATGCTGCGCGACGAGGGGCTGGGCTCCATGCCGGGCACGGCAGCGGAAATCCTCGACACCGAAATCCGCCTGCAGCTCACCCGCAACAAGCTTTCCGCCGACGAGTGGGAAAAGATCATCCGCGCCGCGCACCGGCAGAAGATCCCGACGACCTCGACCATCATGTACGGCCATATCGACGGGCCGTCGCACTGGGCCGCCCATATCGACCGGCTGCGCTCGATCCAGAAGGACACCGGCGGCTTCACCGAACTGGTGCCGCTCGGCTTCATCCACGAAAACACCCGCCTCTACCGCAATGTGCCGGGCGTGCGGCCGGGACCTTCCATGACCGAGAACGTGAAGATGCACGCCGTGGCGCGCATCATGCTTCAGGGTTACATCGATAACATCCAGGCATCGTGGGTGAAGCTCGGTCCGGAAATGGCACAGACCATGCTGGCCTGCGGCGTCAACGATCTCGGCGGGACGCTCATGAACGAGAGCATCTCGCGGGCAGCCGGCGCAAAGCACGGGCAGGAGATCACGCCGCTGGAGATGGTGCGCATCATCCGCGCCGCCGGCCGCATCCCGGTGCAACGCAACACGCTCTACCAGACACTGGAAGACTTCACCGATCACGACCCTCCCGAGATCGAACCTCTGGTCGAGCGGGCCTGTGGCGCAAGCCCGGTCGCTTTCCTCACGCAGGCAGAAATGCAGCAAGCGGCGAGGGGCTGACGGATGGAAGCTGACGTTCGAAAAGTGGTGCTGCTTGCCGGTGGCGTCGGTGGCGCGCGCATGGCCGAAGGCCTGATGCGCGCCTTGCCGGAAGGGGCGCTCACCGTCGTCGTCAATGTCGGCGACGACGACACCTTCTATGGCCTGCTCGTCTGTCCCGACATCGACACCATACTCTATACGCTCTCCGACCGGATCGACCGGGGGCAGGGGTGGGGCGTCGCCAACGATACGGTGAACGGCCTCAATGTCCTGCGCGATCTTGGCGCGCCGGTGTGGATGAAGCTCGGAGACGCCGATTTCGGCCTGCATATCTGGCGCAACTGGCGCATGTCGCAGGGCGCCTCGCTGAGCGAGGTGACGGAAGAATGCGCCGCCCGCTTCGGGGTCAGGGCCCGGATCCTGCCCGCAACGGACGATCCCTTGCGAACCAGGCTGATGACGGAGAAGGGCGCGCTCGACTTCCAGAACTGGTTCGTCGGCGAACGTTGCCAGCCGACCGTGCGCGAAATCAGCTATGCAGGTGCGGAAGAGGCTGCCGCCAGCCCTCAGGCACTTGCCGCCATCAGGGAAGCCGACCTGATCGTCTTCGCCCCGTCCAATCCGCTTCTGTCGCTTGAGCCGCTCCTTTCGGTGCAGGCCCTGTTCGAGGCGGTTGCCGCAAGCCATGCGCCCCGCATCGGCGTATCGCCTCTGATCGGCGGCAAGGCAGTTAAAGGCCCGCTCGACAAGCTGCTTGCCGATCTCCGCCAAGCCGGCGGTGCTGCCGGCGTTGCCGCCCGCTACAAGGGCCTGATCGACGGTTTTCTGGTCGACAGCGGCGACGTCAACGACATCGCAGTGATCGAGGCCGACGGCATAAGGGTTCATGCCACCGACATATTGATGCGTGATCCCGCCGGCGCGGAACGCCTTGCCCGCGAGCTTATCGGCTTTGCGCAAGGGGTCGGAGCCCCGGCACCCGGAGTTCGGGCATGACGGTCGCCATCGCCATATTGATGAAGGACCCCTGTCAGGCCAAGACACGTCTCAAACCCGCACTTGGCAACGACGCGCGCGAAACGCTGGCGCTGCTCCTGTTCGAAAATACGCTGGGCTTCTTTCGCCGCTTCTATGGCGACAATCCTCTGGCGGTGGTTACGCCATCAGAGCGCGTGGCCGAGATCGCGCGCGCTCATGATGCGACCGCGCTCGGCCAGAACGGAAAGGCTGGCATCAACGGGGCGGCGGCCCGCGCCGCCGAATGGGCCCGCTCCATCAACGCCGAAAAGCTTCTCGTCATCCATGCCGACATCCCGACACTTGAGGCGGCCGAGATCGCCATCCTGATCGGGGCTTCGGACGAAGCTTCTGTGGTCATCGCCGAATCCCACGACGGCGGCACCAATGCGATCCTGCTTTCGCCGCCCGACGCAATCCCGTTCAGCTTCGGCCCACGCTCGGCGGATGCGCATGAAACGGCGGCAAAGGGGGAGGGCAGGGGCTGCACGCGGCTCACGCTTCCAAATCTCTGCCGCGACATCGACACGCCACACGATCTCTTCTCGGCGTCCACCTCGGGCAGCATCCGCAGGCAGGGCGTCAGCCTGTTCGCCGTGGCAGGAATCCCGGAGATCGGGGCGGGTGACGATCTGTCGGCGGCCATCGGGCAGGCCCTCTCGGACATGGGCAGCGAGCTGATGCCGCGCGACATCGTCATCGTTGCGCAGAAGATCGTCTCCAAGAGCGAGGCGCGGATGTTTGCGCTCGACGCCTTCGTGCCGTCGCCGCGCGCCCTCGAAATCGCGGCTGAGATCGGCAAGGACGCACGCAAGGTCGAGGCGATCCTGTCGGAATCTTCCGACATCATCCGCGCCCGGCGGCAGGAGCCGGATGGCCTTCTGATCACCCGCCACCGTCAGGGCTGGATCTGCGCCAATGCCGGCATCGACCAGTCGAATCTGGGCGCGGGCAGGGACGACATGCTGCTGCTTCTCCCCGAGGATCCCGATGCGAGCGCCGCCCGCCTCCGGGCCGGGCTTGAAGAGCGCTATGGCGTGCAGATCGGCGTCGTCATCACCGACACCTTCGGCAGGCCATGGCGTCACGGTCTGGTCAATGTCGCCATCGGCGTGGCCGGCGTGCCCGCAGTCGTCGACTGGACGGTGCGCGCCGACGCCTATGGGCGTGGCCTCAAGGCGACACTGCCGGCCTTTGCCGATGAACTGGCCGCCGCATCCGGCCTGCTCATGCAGAAGGATGCCGGCCTTCCCGTCGTGATCATACGCGGCCTGCCATGGAGCGACACGCCTTCGGCCAGCGCCGGCGACTTTCTTCGACCGCTTTCACAGGAGCTTTTTCTATGACCATTGCAATTCTCGGAGGAACCGGCCCGCAAGGGCAGGGGCTGGCACTCAGGTTCGCGCGCAGCGGCGTGGCCGTGGCGCTGGGTTCGCGCGATGCTGAACGGGCGCGCGCCATCGCCGAAGACCTCAACGCGAAGCTGACCGAAGCAGGCGGATCTTTCACGGCCATTACCGGCGCGGACAATGTGAACGCCGCGCAGTCTGCCGAGCGCATGGTAATGCTGGCCGTGCCCTTCGCCGCGCACGAGGCCACGCTGGAGGAAGTGTGCGCAGCACTCGACGGCAAGATCCTCGTCGATGTCGTGGTGCCGCTGGAGCAGGGCAATCCGCGCGGCTACGGCCCGCCCCCCGAAGGCTCGGCCACCGAGGCAGCCCAGAAGCTGCTGGGCGAGGGGGTCAAGGTCGTGGGCGCTCTGCACAACGTCTCCGCGCACTCGCTGAACGACCTGCCGACGCCGATCAATTGCGACGTCTTCGTCTGCGGCG
This sequence comes from Aquamicrobium sp. YD-1-mutant5, assembly GCF_059509755.1. NCBI lineage: Bacteria > Pseudomonadati > Pseudomonadota > Alphaproteobacteria > Hyphomicrobiales > Phyllobacteriaceae > Aquamicrobium > Aquamicrobium sp. YD-1-mutant5. The sequence continues at coordinate 1,529 of NZ_JCAKKP010000025.1, read as the reverse complement.
ACGATCTCGCTGCAAAGGAAGAAGTGCAGGCGCTGATCGAGGGCATTGGCGTTCAGACTTACGATGCCGGCCCCGCCAAAAGCGCGCGCTGCGTCGAGGCCATCACGCCTTTGCTGATCCGCCTCAACATCTCGAAGAAGGTTCCCTTCTCCCATGCGGGTGTCCGCATCTGGGCGCCCGGACACTGACGGGCGCGCCACCCAACACCAAGGGGTCTGAAGCGCGGCACCCGATCAAGTCCGCGTCGTTATAAAATGGAGGAAAACAATGGAATTCGGAATTACATTCAAAGGCTTCGTCGAGCCCGACCGCGCCCGCTATCTGGTGCGCGCGGCCGAATATGCGGGCTTCAGCCATTGCTGGTTCTATGACTCGCATATTCTGTGGCGTGAATGCTATCCCGCCATCGCCATGTGCATGGAGCACACGACGAAGATGCATTTCGGCCCGCTCGTCACCAATCCGGACGTGCGCGACTGGTCGGTCGCCGGCTCGCTGTTCGCCTCGCTGAACAAGCAGAGCAACGGCCGCTTCGAGATCGCGGTCGGCCGCGGCGATTCCTCGCGCCGTGTGATGGGCAAGAAGCCTGCTCCGCTGTCGCGCGTCACCGAATTCGTGCAGAAGATGAAGGCCATGGTGCGCGGTGAGGAAGTCACCTATCCGGAGTGCCCGGAGCCGGTGAAATTCCCCTGGGCCGTCGGCCACGACATGGCAGCCTGGATCGGCGCCTATGGCCCGCTGGCGCTGAAGGCCGCCGGTGAAGCCGCCGATGGCGTGGTGCTCCAGATCGGCGATCCGAGCCTGTGCAAATGGTTCACCGACCAGTGCATCGAGGCCGGCAAGGCAGCCGGGCGCGACATGTCCAAATTCCGCTCCATGGCCGCTGCTCCTGCCTATTTCGGCACCAAAGAAAAAGCCATCGAGGCGACCAAATGGTTCCCGGCCATGGTCGGCAACCACGTCGCCGACATCGTCGAGAAATACGGCGCCGATTCCGACCTCGTGCCGAAGAGCCTCACCAGCTACATCGAAAAGCGCCGCGGCTACGACTATTCCAAGCACGGCCAGAGCGACAATCCCTATCTCGACTTCATCACGCCCGACATTGTCGAGAGCTTCTGCGTGCTCGGCGAGCCGGAGGACCACATCGCCAAGATCCGGGAACTGGAGGCGGCAGGCGTCACGCAGTTCAACATCTATCTCGACAGCGGCGAGGAAGAGGAAATCATCGCGCGCTACGGCCGCGAGGTCATTCCCGCCTTTGCGAACAACTGATCTGGCCGGAAACAAGCCATGATCTGGTGCAGGCGACCGAAACCGGCCGCCTGCATCATGCCGAAAAAACCGACCAGCACTCCGAAATGCATCGAAAGGAACATGTCATGTCCACCTCCGGCGAGAACCTTCGCATTGATCCGGACCGTTTGTGGGATTCGCTGATGGAGATGGCGAAGGTTGGTCCCGGCATTGCGGGCGGCAACAACCGCCAGACGCTGACCGACGCCGACAATGAGGGCCGCCATCTGTTC
>NZ_JCAKKP010000024.1:0-23692 GCF_059509755.1 Aquamicrobium sp. YD-1-mutant5 | reverse complement strand
CTGGTGGTCATGGCGGGGCGGCTGCACCCGTTCCCATTCCGAACACGGCCGTGAAACGCCCCAGCGCCGATGGTACTTCGTCTAAAGACGCGGGAGAGTAGGTCGCTGCCAGGTCTGCAAAACGCATGAAAATCTTCTCTGATGTAAACAGAACAGCTTCATTCCCTGATCACAGAACGCCGCCCTTCGGGGCGGCGTTCTGCGTTGTGGGTTGGCCCAAGGAAAATGCCCGACCTCGCTGATTGGTAGCTGTGCAATCCGATGTGGCGGCGATGGTGGCTTTATCGTTTCAAAGCGTGAATTGCCGATCCGGTCTGTCGCTTCGTGGTGACAGGCAGCGTCCGATCGCCTACAAGGAACATTCACCAAGGGGAGCCCCGACAAGGGGCTGAGAGACCGCTGGCGCAAGCAGTGCGGTGACCCTTCGAACCTGATCCGGATCATGCCGGCGAAGGGATGGCGAATGTCAATGCTGTCTTTTGCCGGCCTCCATGCGAGGCCGTACATGCCACAAACAAAGCCCGAAATTTACGGTCTCGCTGTCTGCCATGAAAGGACAGCAAGATGATCGAACGCTTTTCCGAAACACTGAGGCTTGCGAGCGAACCGCTCTGGACACAGGCGGTAAATCACCGGTTCGTGGGCGAATTGTTCGCCGGCACGGTTCCCGATGCCGTGATGTCGTCCTATCTCGTGCAGGATCATCGCTTTCTCGACAGTTTCCTGACCCTTCTTGGGGCAGCCATTGCCACCAGCGACAGTTTTGAGGCGCGGCTGCGGTTCGGTCGTTTCATTGGCATGGTGGCGGGGGAGGAGAACACCTATTTCCTGCGGGCGTTCGAGGCGCTCGGCGTCGATGAAGACCAGCGCGCAGCCATCCCCGACACCAAGCCGACCGCAGGGTTCAAGGCGATCATGCGGGAGGCGGCAGCTACACGCTCCTATGCGGCTGCGCTTTCGGTTCTGAACGTTGCGGAATGGCTCTATCTCGACTGGGCCATGCAGTCGCCCGATCCGTTGCCGCAGAACTTCATTCATGCGGAATGGATCACCCTTCACGACAATCCCGATTTTCGCGATTTCGTCGGCTTCCTTCGGGGGGAACTGGATCGCGTCGGGCCGGGCGAAGCCGAAGTGAGCCGCGATTTCTTTCAAAGGGCCGTGCAGCTCGAATTGGCCTTTTTCGATGCAGCCTATGAGCAAGGAGAGTGAAGATGGATGTTTTTGACCGGCTGAGACAGGCCGCGGATCAGGATTGGCAAAGCTATGTCGATCATCGGTTCGTGCGCGAGCTGGGCGCAGGCACGCTGCCGCAGGCGGCCTTCAGGGCTTATCTGGTGCAGGACTATCTTTTCCTGATCCAGTTTTCGCGCGCGTGGGCGCTTGCTGCCTATAAGAGCCGGACGATACCGGAGATCCGCGCCGCGCAGGCTGGTCTTTCAGGCATCCTCGACGAGACCGAGTTGCATGTGCGGCTCTGCGGCCGGTGGGGGCTGACGCCGGAGCAGCTTCATTCTGTGCCGGAGCATCAGGCGACGGTGGCCTATACGCGCTTCGTTCTGGATTGCGGCGCTGCGGGTGACCTGCTCGACCTGCATGTGGCTCTTGCGCCCTGTGTCATCGGCTATGCCGAGATCGGCAAGGCGCTGACCCCGAACGGCATGGATGAAATCCCGGCGGATCATCCCTATCGCGAATGGATCGGGGAATACGCCGGCGATGCGTTCCAGCAACTGGCGGTCGGGTCACGCAGGCTTCTGGATGATCTGGCAGAGCGCTCGATGACCGAGCGACGTTTTGCGGAACTCGCTGCCCTGTTTGGCAAGGCATCCCGTCTCGAAGCCGATTTCTGGCAGATGGGGCTGGACGCCGCGGCCTGAGCGTAATGAAAAAAGCCTCCCCGCTGAAAAATCAGGCGGGGAGGCTGTTCGATGCGGCACAAATTCTCCGATGCCGGTAAGCCGATTAAAGGATAACGACCTTCGAGCCGGGGCGTGCGCGTGCGTAAAGGTCGATGATGTCGGAGTTCAGCAGGCGGATGCAGCCGGCGGACACCGATTTGCCGATGCTGCTCGGCTGGTTGGTGCCGTGAATGCGGTAGTAAGTGTCCTTGCCGTCCTTGAACAGATAAAGAGCGCGCGCTCCGAGTGGATTGGTGGGGCCGCCTTCGACGCCGTCCTCGTATTTCTTGTACTGTTGCGGGGCGCGGGCAATCATGGCGTCCGTCGGTCGCCAGCGCGGCCATTCCTGCTTCCATGCCAGATCGGTTTCGCCGGAGAAGCCCCGGCCGGCCGCGCCGACGCCAACGCCGTAACGCAGCGCCTTGCCGTTGCCCTGCACCAGATAGAGGAAGTGGTTGGCCGGATCGACGACGATCGTGCCGGGCGCATAGGCCGTCTGATAGTCGACGAGCTGACGCTGGTATTTCTCGGCGATCTTCACCTGGCTCTCGTCCGGAACGGGGAAGCGCTCATTCGGCTTTGGCCCGATACGAGGCGGCGCCACCGAGGCACTGGCCTGTTCCACCGGCGGAGGAGGGGCAATTGCGGGTGCAGCCGGCTGCAATCCGGGGGGCGTCGCCGTCTCGGAGGAGGTGGCGCAGGCGGCCAGCCCCATGCAGGCCAAAAGCGTCATTGCAGTCAAAATGCGTCGTGCCGACCCGTCCATTGCCTCGGTCATTTACCAGAAGTCCTTCGTATCAGTTGCTTTCACGCTCGCGCGCGTCCGAGATAACCTGTTTGAAACCCGCCTCATCGAGTGCTGAGGCGACGAGAAACGGGCCAATGAGAAAAACCGGCGTGCCGGCAAGACCGAGCGCATCGGCCTGTGCGCCATGGCGGCGCAAAAGCGTGGTGATTTCTGCGTCCTTCGCCTTCATGTCGCGTTCCAGCCGCTTCATGTCGAGCCCGACGCCGGCCACCGCCTTGCGCATCTTGTCTTCCGGCACCCTGCCGCCCGGTATGCCCATGAGTGCGTGGTGAACTTCGCCGTATTTGCCCTGATGGTGGGCCGCCAGCGCCAGTTTCGCACCAAAAATGGAGGCCGAGGTGAGGATCGGCCAATCCTTGTAGACGAGGCGAACCTTGCCGTCCTGCTTCACCATCTTGTTCAGCGGCGCCATGGTCTTCTTACAGAAGGGGCAGTTGTAGTCGAAGAAATAGACGATGGTGACATCGCCTTTGGCGTTGCCGGCCTTCGGATCGGCCGGATCGTTCAGGATCATCCCGGGGTCGAGCTGTTCGCCGTCCTGCGCGCGGGCGCGATGGGTAAAACCGGGAGCCGCCATGAGCGCGGCCAGCCCCAGCCCAAGTGCGGCCCTGCGGCTGACGGGTGCAATGGGAAGAGTTTCAGAAGAACCGGTTTTAGCAAGCGGCGACATGATGCGGGACTGGATGGTCGACATGATAAGCGGCCTCGATTTCAGGTGGTCGGGCCGACAGGGTTTGGTGGACCTTAAGGCAGGCTTAACGACAAAAGGAAAGCCTTCGCGCACGTAAAAAACAGGGTGTTGCAGACAGCGCACAGATGCCGGAACGGCAGCCGGCAAGGTTTCTTAAGTTTGCCTTAAGGTTCCGGCATGAGGCATGAAGCACCTGCGCCGTCTGCCGGCAGACGGTGCGGTAAATGGAGAAAAGTCCGATGCGTTCCATGCGGACACGACTGTTCGGCATTCTCATCCTCACAACCGGTCTGGTGTGGCTGTCGGCGGTGGCGTGGATTTTCTTTTCCACCGGCGCGCAACTCGAAAGGGTTCTCGATGCGAGGCTGATGGAGGCCGCACGCATGGTCAACTCCATGGTTACGAAGCGTGCCCTGGGAGCAGGCGAGAATGTGGCAATCCCATCTGTCGAAATGGAGACGCACGAAGCCTATAACCGCCAGCTTTCCTGTCAGATCTGGTCGCTTGAAGGCGCTTTGCTCAGCCAGTCCGAAGGCGCTCCGGAGACCAGGCTGTCGGAGCATGCGGAAGGCTTTTCCAACACCGTCATCAATGGCGAAACCTGGCGGGTCTATACGGTCGATAACCCGCAGGCAGGCGTGCGGGTGATGGTTGGGGATCGCGTTTATTTTCGCGATCATCTGGTCAACAGCGTGATTTTTGGCGTGCTTTTGCCCGCATTGCTGATCCTGCCGGTGCTGGCTGGCCTGATCTGGCTGAGTGTCGGGCGCGGACTGACCCCGCTCAGCCGGATTGCGCAGGAGCTTTCCGTGCGCCCCGCATCCGACCTGCACCCGATCGACGCTGGTGGTGCGGCCAGCGAGCTGCAACCGGTGGTGAAAGCGCTGAATGCGCTGTTTCGGCGAGTGTCCGACGCCCGCGAGCGCGAGCGGGATTTCATCGCCTTCGCTGCGCATGAACTGCGCACGCCGATGTCGGGCCTCAAGACACAGGCGCAGGTGGCTCTTGCCAGCAGCGATACGGCGGTTCAGCAAAACGCACTGTCGCAGATCGTTGTGGGTGTGGATCGCACCGGCCGGCTGGTCCGGCAGTTGCTGGATATTGCCTCGCTGGAAGCGGGCGGTGCGGCAGTGGCCGCGGAAACCTTCAATGCCGGGCGCGTTGTGCAGTCGGTGGCCGATGAGCTGGTAACGCAGCACGCTGGCGGGGATGCCGTTATCTTTGTCGATCCCGACCTTTCGGCCTTTTCATTCACGCTGCCGGCAGAGCTGTTCCGGCTTGCCGTGCGCAATCTGCTGGAAAATGCCGTGCACCATTCACCGCCCGGCGGGCGGGTTTTGTGCCGTATCGCCGAGGAAGGCGAGGACATTGTACTGCGCATCGAGGACGAGGGACCGGGCATTCCGCAGGAAGAACTGTCACGCGTGACGGAGCGTTTTTTCCGGGGCAGGTTCCGCTCTTCAGTGGGCAGCGGGCTGGGGCTCAGCATCGTGGAAACAGCGCTGGACCATGCCGGAGCAAGGCTGGATATACGCAACCGGCAGCAAGGTGGCCTCTCGGCTGCAATCGTCATCCCGGCTGGCATGGCGCAGAAGATGAAGGCAGCGGCTTAAACCCTGTCGCGATCTGGAAGATCGCGACAGGGTTTAAGGTCCTGATTTCACGCATGTCGTTGTCCCGAAACCGTGCCCACTTTCGGGCGACATGCTTTAGGAGCGCCTATTCGTCCCTCAGCTTGCCGATGCCCATGAGCAGCGCTTCGCGTGAAATTTCGCCCATATGAACGGAGCGGAGCCGGCCATCGGCGCCGATGAAGAGGGTCGCGGGCAGGCCGGGCGTGGTGTAGTGGCGCGAGAAACGGCCAAGCCCGTCAAGCAGCACCGGGTCTAGCGTCAATCCCTCCCGTTCGAGGTAAGCCTGAACGGTGCCCTCGTTCTCGCCCTGATTGACGAACAGGAAGGCAGCCTCTTCATTGCTGGCAGCGACATCGGCCATCATCGGCATTTCACGCCGGCAGGGCGGGCACCACGAGGCCCAGAGGTTGATCACCATCGGCTTGCCGGTGAGCGTCGAGGGCGTGACTTCGGCGCCTGCCAGCGAGGTGTAGGAGCCGGAGGGCAGGGGCGTTGGCGGCACGCCGGCGGTGAGCTGGATGACAAGCGTGGCCATGAATGCGGCTGCCGCTGCCGGAACCGGCGTCCACAGCAGCAACCGGGGACGGTGGCGCAGATGCAGAAGCGTGATCGCCGCTACCCCGGCGATGCCGGCCGGGATCATGAACCCACCCTGCCAGAGGGCGAGCGCGCGCCATGGCTCGGCAGCGAAACTGTCGAAATGGCGCAGGACATGGCCGATACGCGCCGCGATCAGGAATGCCAGCGCCGCCCGCCACGACCAGCCGGCAAAGCGGCTGTCCACGGTGCGGGCCAGAATCTCGGCGCCGCCCAGAAACGTCGCTATGCCGAGAATCGCGGCCAGCCTATCCGGCGAGAACATCAGCGGCCCGATGGTGAAGGCGTTCATTGCGTTAGGCCCTGTTCCCCCGACCGCGCCGCCGAGGCGACAAGCGATTTCACGTCGATCTCCCCGACAAGCCTTGTGCCGTCGACCTCCGCATTATCGGTTCCGAAGAAGATCATGGTCGGCGGGCCGATCACGGCCAGATCGCGCATCAGGGACTGTTTGTCGTCGTCCAGCTTCGACAGGTCGACCTTGATGCGGCGGAAGGCCGACAGGTTGTCAGCCACCTCCGGTGCCGGCAACACGTCGCGCTCGATACCGGCGCAGGTCACACACCAGTCGGCGGTGAAATAGACGAGCGTCGGGCGTTTTTCGGAAGCGGCGGTGACAAGCACGCTCTGCAATTCCGACGCGGAAGAGATATTGGCGAAGTCGGGCGCGGTGGTTGCGGCCGTCTGCTGCGCGACGCCGAAATGCGCCAGTGGGCGGGCGGGGTCGCCGCCGCCGGAGGCAGCGCCCAGTCCGAGGATCAGCGCATAGAGCGCAACGGCCATGCCGGCGCCCTTGCGCAGGCGGCCGCCTGCGGTGGCTTCGTTTCCGAGGGCATCGAAAGCGCCGATGAACACGGCGGCTGTCATGGCAAGAGCCGCCCACAGAGCGAGCGTCAGGGGAGCCGCGAGCAGGCGCGATGCCATCCATATAGCCATGCCAAGCAGCACGAAGCCGAACACATATTTCACATATTCCATCCAGCCGCCGGTTTTCGGCAGGGCGCGGCTGCCGAATGTGCCAAAGGCGATCAGCGGCAGGCCCTGACCGAGGCCAAGCGCGAACAGCGCGGAAGCGCCCAGAACTGCATCGCCGGTCTGGGCGATGTAGAGCAGGGCGGCTGCCAGCGGAGCGGTGACGCACGGGCCGACGATCAGCGCGGAGGTGAAGCCGATGGCGGCCGCACCGCCCAGCGAGCCGCGCCGGCTGCTGCCGGCACCAGCCATGCGGTTGACCCATGCGGAAGGAAGCTGAATTTCAAAAAGCCCGAACATGGAAAGGGCGAGGATGAAGAAGATGACTGCCACTGTGCCGACCGCATAGGGCGATTGCAGCACGACCTGCAGGTTCTGGCCCGACCATGCGGCCGCAATGCCGAGCAGGCCAAACGCCGCTGCCATGGCCACGACATAGGTGAGCGACAGGGCAAAGCCACGGCGTGGCGTGAGCGTTTCGCCGGAGCGGGCGAGCGTGGCGCTCAGGATCGGATACATGGGCAGCACGCAGGGTGTGAAGGCCAGCAGCAGCCCGAAGACGAGGAAGCTTCCCACCACCCAAAGCGCGCCGCCATCGGCGAGCAGCGAAGCGATCATGCCACCGGAAGCGGCTTCCTGCGAAACTTTGAAGCCGCTGGCGGACGCTTCCTCCGGCTTGTCGGAGGCAGGGCCGGATTGCGGCATTTCGGTAAACAGGCCGAAACCCGAGGCGGCAGCCGTGATCTCCAGCGTGTCGAGGTTCACCTTGCGGGTTTCAGGCGGATAGCAGATCGAATCCTTCTTGCAGCCCTGATAGGTCAGCAGGATTTCGGATGCCGAACCGGGGACGATGTGCGCCTTTGCCTCGTTGTAGTAAACTTCCGAGACCCCGAAGTTGGGATCGTCCTCCTTCGTTCCTTCCGCGGTGTTCAATGTGACAGGCGCTTCGCCATTCGCGGCTTTCGCTTCGATATGGTTGCGATAGAGGTAGTAGCCGTCGGCGATCTTCCACTCGAAGCTTACGCCACCCTCCGCAGAGGGAGCGGCTTTGAGGCGAAACGCCTCGTCGGCCTGCAACAGGTCGAATTGCTGGGCGGCAGCCGGAAAAAGACCGGCAAGGAAAAGCAGGGTCGCAAGGGCGGTAATCAGTATTCTCAACGTTCAGTTCTCTCGCTGACTTTGATGCGGAAGTGTCAGGCGGCAAAAGCTTGCAGGCGGGCAATCAGATGCTCGGTCGTGAAATTGCCGACCGAACGGGTGTTGGCGTGTTCACGCCCGCTGCGCGTGTCGACGATGAAAACGGTTGGCGGGCCATCGACCTTCAGATGCCGCAACAGGGCGCGATTGTCATCTGACATGGTGGTGATGTCGATCTTCAGCAAGCCGAAACCGTGCATCAGCTTCGCCACCCGCCGGTCGGGCAGGATCTTGTCGTCGATGACCTTGCAGAAGGCGCACCATTCCGCGCCGACATCGACAAGCGCTATGGCCTTTGTCTTTGCCAGATCATCAAGCGCTGCCTGATACTGGGACAGGTTTCCGATAAGATAAGTGGCGGCGGGGGCGGCAGTCGGCGAGGCGAGCACGCCAGCGCCGGCGAGCGCCATCATGCCGCTGAGAAATGTCCGCCGATGAAGCGGCGTTTGTGCATGCAGGCTTCCGATGAGCCGATGTTCGGGATCAGGACGGGTATCGCACATGCTGTCAACGCTGCTCCTTTGGCCGGACCGCCGCAGAGATGGGAGGATGCTGTTGCGCGCGGGCTTCGCGGGGCAGTTTCCGGGCGAAGCTTAAGCCAGACTTAAACGCATGGACTGCCTTACGGCTCCGAGCCGAGGCGATAGCCCAGTCCCCGCACCGTTTCGATGAGACCCGGCCCCAGCTTGGAGCGCAGGTGATGGATATGCACCTCGATGGTGTTGCTCTCTACCTCTTCCTGCCAGCCATAGAGCTTGTCTTCCAGCTGCGCCCTGGACAGGATCGCGCCGGGATGGCTCATCAGGGCCTGAAGGATGGTGAATTCGCGCCGCGAAAGGCGCACCTGCCGCCCTGCCTGCTCGACCGTCTGGCTGGATGGCACCAGCATCAGGTCGCCCCATTTCAGATCCGCGCTGGAGCGTCCATTGGAGCGGCGGGTCAGCGCCCGCAACCTTGCCGCGACCTCGTCCAGATCGAAAGGCTTGCCCAGATAATCGTCGGCACCGCTGTCGAGACCGCTGATGCGGTCGGCAACCGTGTCGCGTGCCGTCAGAAGCAGCACTGGTATCTGGTTGCGGGCAGAGCGCAGCGATTTCAGGACATCGAGACCCGATCCATCGGGCAGCATCAGGTCGAGGACGACGGCATCGAAGGCGGTCGAGTCCAGCGCAGCCGTCGCTGCCTCGCAGGTGCCCACCGCATCGGTGGTGAAGCCCGCAAGCGCCAGGCCCACTTTTAGCCCGTCGCGCAAAATGTCATCGTCTTCTACGATCAGCAGCCGCATCGCTTCCTTCCGCCAACGGACCTTCACTCGTAAGCCTGTCTTAAGGCAAGCTTAAGGAAACGCGATCTGAAGCCGGTCAGCGTTTTGCAACGGGTAGCAAATCAACTATCGTCGCAACATTGTTTGAATCTCAGGAGGTCGGCGTGGGCATCAGCTTTGGATCGAAATACAGCCATCTGCGCCACGGCTTCGGTTGTCTGTGCCACAGCCCGTTGGTTGCTGAAATCAACGCGCGGCTTGCCGGAGGCACGTCCAGACGATCCGTGCTGAGAGGCATTGCCGCGGCAGTCGGCGCTGCGACAGTTGGATTGCCTGCCTTTGCTGCGGAGGGAAAGCCGGTGCTTTTGAAGAATGTCAGGATATTCGACGGCACGTCCTCCGCCTATATCGAAGGGCGCAATGTCCTGATCTCGGAAAAACGCATCGAAAGCCTTGTCGGGCAGGATGAGACAGTGACCGACGCTGAGGTGATCGACTGTGCCGGCAAGGTGCTGATGCCTGGTCTCATCGATGCGCACTGGCATTCCATTCTTGCCGGCATCAGCCAGATCGCGGCGATGACGGCGGATATTCCTTATGCGCATCTCGTTGCGGCACAGGAGGCCGAACGGACGCTCATGCGCGGCTTCACCACGGTGCGCGATGTCGGCGGGCCGTCCTTCGCGCTGAAGCGGGCGATCGATGAGGGGCGGCTGGCGGGCCCGCGCATCTATCCCAGCGGCGCGATGATCTCGCAGACCTCGGGGCATGGCGATTTCCGCATGCGCACCGATCTGCCGCGCACGGCGCAAAGCAATCTCAGCACAGCCGAGGCGGCCGGCATATCCGCGATCGCCGATGGCGTGCCGGAGGTGCTGCGCCGCGCCCGCGAGCAACTCATGCTTGGCGCCAGCCAGCTCAAGATCATGGTGGGCGGCGGCGTGACGTCGACCTTCGATCCGCTGGATTCGCTGCAGTTCACCGAGGCCGAGATCAGGGCTGCCGTCGATGCAGCGGGTGACTGGGGCACTTATGTGTGCGCGCATGTCTACACTTCCGCAGGCATAAGGCGCGCGCTGGACTGCGGCGTGAAGAGCATCGAGCACGGCCAGCTTGCAGACGAGGAAACCGTGCAGCGCATTGCCGATGCGGGTGTGTGGTGGAGCCTCCAGCCCTTCCTGGCGGACGAGGATTCCAATCCCGGCGGAACGCCCGAGCAGCAGGCGCAGCGTCGCGAGATTGCGGAAGGCACGGTGCGTGCCTTCGAGCTTGGCAAGAAGCACAACGTCAACATGGCCTGGGGCACCGATATTCTTTTCAACCCGAAAGGGACGGCAGCGCAGGGGCGGCATCTGGCCAAGATCGCGCGCTGGTTCGACAATCATGAGGTGTTGTCGCTGGCTACCAGCCGCAATGCCGCATTGCTGGCATTGTCTGGTCCCCGCAACCCATATCGGGGTAAACTGGGGGTGATCGAAAATGGCGCCATCGCTGACCTGCTTGTCGTGGATGGCGATCCGTTGCAGGATATCTCCGTTATTGCCGACCCCGAAAACAGTCTGAAGCTCATCATGAAGGATGGGCGCATTCACAAGAACACGCTCGGAGCCTGAGGCGATCATGAAAAAGAAAGCAACGGCCGGCCTAGCGGCTTTTCTTGCTCTCACCACGTCCTGTGCTTTCGCCGCAGACATATTGCCGGTCGAGGCGCCGGAAGTGGTGGATGCGGGCCGCCCGCTCTGGGCATTGCAGATCACCCCCTACATGTGGGCTGCGGGCCTCAAGGGCGACATTTCGCCATTCCGGCGGGCGCCGACGATCCCGGTCGAAAAGAGCTTCGGCGATATTTTTGACGATCTGAACTTCGGCGGCTTCGTCAATCTGTGGGCCCGCTATAATCGTTTCGTCTTCTCCGGCGATGCCATGTACACGTCCACGACGGATGCGCACAGCTTCGGCAGCATTCCGCAGCTTCCCGGCTGGACGGGTCCCTATCCAAGCAGCGCGGATGTGGACGTGGACACCAAGCAGTTCACCTCCACGCTGACCGGCGGCTATCGTATCTTGGACGTTCCCGGCACCACGCTGGATTTGCTGGGTGGCCTTCGCATCTGGCATGTGTCCAACCGGGTGAAGGTCGGAGGACTGGTCAACAACACCTATGTCTCGGCCTCCCACAAGGAAAGTTTCGGCTGGGTCGACCCGGTGATCGGCGCGCGGCTGTTCCATGGGCTGACGGACCGGCTTTCCTTCCACCTTCAGGCTGATGTCGGCGGCTTCGACGTGGGGTCCAAAATCACCTATCAGGCGCTGGCGACATTCAACTACATACTGACCGATCACCTTTCCACTTCCGTCGGCTACAAGGTGCTGGGCGTGGATTACCGCCATGATGGCCATGTCTTCGACACGAAGCTGCATGGCCCCGTTCTGGGCATGACCTACCGGTTCTGAAGCCTTACAATTCGATGCGCCGCCCGTTGGAGGCGGCGATCGCGTGGATGACTTCCTCGATCGCCAGCGCGTCGGCAAAGGAAGGGTAAGCCTCCTTGCCGTCTGCGATGGCGCGCAGGAATTCCGCCGCCTCGATTACCTTGAGATCGTTGAAGCCGAGCTGATGGCCGGCAGCGGGCGTGAACTGCCCGTAGGGCGGATGCGCCGGGCCGGTCAGGATGGTGGTGAAACCCTGCGTGGCCGCATCGCCATCGTTGCGGAACAGTTGCAGTTCGTTCATCCGCTCCTGATCGAAGCGGATCATGCCCTGCGTTCCATGCACTTCGAACACCATGCTGTTCTTGCGCCCCCATGCCGAGCGCGAGGTGGAAAACAGGCCCTGCTGGCCGCCGGCGAAGGTGAGGATGGCGGAGGCGATGTCGTCGTTCTCGACAGGGCGCGGCGCACCGCCTTCCGGCGAGGGGCGCGTTTCGTGCACGGTGCGGATATCGCCGATAACGCTGGCGATCGGCCCCATCACGCCAATGGCCATGGACAGCATGTGGCAGCCCATGTCGCCCAATGCGCCAAGCCCGGCCTCCACCTGCGTGGCGCGCCACGTCCATGGCAGGTCGGGGTCGGCCTGATAATCCTCATCGACGAAGCCGCGGAAATGAATGAGGCGGCCGATGGCGCCGTCGCCTATCAGCCGGCATGCATGCTGATAGGCGGGATTGCGGATATAGTTGTAGCCGACCATGGTGCGCCGGCCGCTTGTTCTCGCGGCAGCCGTCATGGCGCGGGCCTCGTCCAGCGTCAGCGCCATCGGCTTTTCGCAATGGACATGCTTGCCGGCCTCAAGGGCGGCAATGGCCATTTCGGCATGCAGCTTGTTGGGCGTGGTGATGCACACGATGTCGATGGCAGGATCGCTCACCAGCGCGCGCCAGTCGTCGGTGGCGCGGGCAAAGCCGAATTGTTCGGCCATGGCGGATGCCTTGTCGGCCGGCGTGTCGCACAGGATTTCGAGCCGTGGCGTCGGCACGTCGCCGAACACCGCCCTGACCGCGCCGTAGGCCAGAGCATGGCATTTTCCCATGAAACCGGTGCCGATGAGGCCGATGCCGAGGGTGCTCATGCGTCGCCGCCCACTTCCGCCACCCGCACTGCGCGGCCTTCCTGCACGGATTTCAGGGCCGCCTCGGCCAGAAGCAGTGCCGCCAGCCCGTCCGCACCGGATGGCGATGGGGCCTTGCCGTCGCGGATCGTGGCAATGAAGGCGGCGATCTCGGCTGCATAGGCTTGCATATAACGGGTCATGAAAAAATCATGCAGCGGCGGCAGGCGGTAGCCGTCGGCGGTGGCCAGTTCGACCGAAACCGGGCGCTGGTTCTGCGCCGAAACCGCGCCCAGCGAGCCGTGAACTTCGATGCGCTGGTCGTAGCCATAGCTGGCGCGGCGCGAATTTGAGATGGAGCACTGGCGCCCCGAGGCGGTCGTGAGCACCACCGATGCGCTGTCATGGTCGCCCAGACCGCCGATTTCCGGATCGACCAGCACCGAGGCCGCGGCATAGACGGTCTCGATTTCCTCGCCGAGCAGGAAGCGGGCCATGTCGAAATCGTGGATGGTCATGTCGCGGAAGATGCCGCCCGACGAGGCGATATAGGCAGGTGGCGGCGGGCCGGGATCGCGCGAAACGATCTGCACCATCTCGACCGTGCCGATGCGGCCCTCGTCGATGGCTTGCCGCACCGCCTGAAAATGCGGATCGAAGCGGCGGTTGAAGCCAACCATCAGCCTGGCGCCAGTGTCTTCCACCGTCTTCAGGCAAGCCCGCACGCGCGCCACGGAAAGATCGACCGGCTTTTCGCAGAAGATCGCCTTGCCGGTGCGGGCGAACAGCTCGATCAGATCGGCATGGGTGTCGGTCGGCGTACAGATGACGACCGCATCGATGCTTTTGTCGGCGGCGATGTCCTCGATGGAGCGCACCGGCGCGCCATAGCGTTGCCCAAGGGCGTCGGCGGCCTGCGCGATCGGATCGGATATTGCCGCCAGTCTGGCGTCGTGGTTCGAGGCAATGGCCTGCGCATGCACCTTGCCGATGCGCCCGGCGCCCAGAAGAGCGAAACTGATCGTCATGACTGTCCTCGACAAATCGGACGCCACCGGATTTATGCAAACCGCTCCGGCATTGCCCGCCTGAGTGAATTAGAATAAAAATTCCAAAATCACGGAATATGGATCGTGTCAAGGAGCAAGCGATGGACCATGACGATGCAGGCGCGCCGCATACGGTCGAAGCCTTCTATGAAAGGCTGAGGCGTGACGGCCACGATCTGCCCAGGCGGCTGCGCCAATGCGCCGATTACGTCGCGGCCCATCCCGACAAGGTGGCGGTGTCGACGGTCGCCGAGCTTGCGGAAGCGGCGGACGTGCCGCCTTCGGCCTTCATGCGCTTCTGTCAGGAACTCGGCTTCTCCGGTTTCTCGCACATGCAGAAGCTGTTCCGCGAGGAATATACCCAGAAATGGCCGAACTACGCGACGCGCCTGACCAAGCTGCGCGACAGCGGCAATGATACGCCGGCGGCCCTTCTGGCCGAATTTGCAGAGGCTGGGCGCAATTCCATCGAGAACCTTGCCCGCACCGTCGATGCGGCTCTGCTCGACGAGGCCGTCGCCATGCTGGCGCAGGCGCGCACCATTCATCTGGTCGGCAACCGCCGCGCGTTCCCTGTCGCCTCCTACCTTGCCTATTCCTTCGAGAAGATGGGCGTCCCCGCCATCCTGCACAGCGGTGTCGGCAATCTGAAGCTCGACCATCTGCTGGCGCGGGGCGACGCCATGATCGCCATCAGCTTCGCGCCCTATACGGCCGACACGGTCGAACTGGCCGAGGAGGCGGAACGGCGGGGCGTCGGGATCGTGGCGCTGACCGATCTGCCAACCAGCCCGCTGGCCAGGCTCGATGCAGTCAGGCTGTTCGTGTCGGAGATCGATGTCGGCGCTTTCCGCTCGCTTTCGGCAGCGCTGACGCTGGCCATGGCGCTGTCCGTCGCCGTCGGTGCGCATCGCCGCCGCCCCAAAAATGGAAAATGAAAGTTGCTTTTTGTAGAAAATGGAATAATTATGTCATTTATGGTCCCGGACCGTCCGGGATCGCTGCGCATGTAACGGCTTCCGGAGGAGGAAGCCGGCATGCGGACGAAACGGGGAGGTTTCAATGAGAAGGATGTTTCTGGCACTCGCGGCGGCGGTTTCCACCATCTTTGCGGGTCTTTCCACGCCGGCTCATGCCGAGGGCGAGCGCTTCGTTCTGGTCAGTCATGCGCCGGACAGCGACAGCTGGTGGAACACCATCAAGAATGCCATCACGCTTGCCGGCCAGCAGATGAACGTGACGGTGGAATACCGCAATCCGCCGACCGGCGATCTGGCCGACATGGGCCGCATCATCGAGCAGGCGGCGGCTTCCAATCCAAACGGCATCATCTCGACCATCGCGGACTATGACGTGCTGTCCGGGCCGCTCTCCAATGCGGTGGCCAAGGGCATTCCGGTCATCACCATCAATTCGGGCACCGAAGAGCAGTCGAAAGAGATCGGCGCGCTCCTGCATGTCGGACAGCCTGAAAAGGCGGCGGGCCATGGCGCGGGCGAGAAGGCCAAGGCTGCGGGCGTCACCAAATTCGTCTGCGTCAACCACTACATCACCAACCCGGCCTCGGTGGAGCGCTGCCAGGGCTATGCCGAGGCGCTCGGCGTGGAACTCGGCTCGCAGATGATCGATTCCGGCCTTGATCCGGCTGAAGTGAAGTCGAAGGTTCTCGCCTATCTGCAGAGCAACCCCGACACCAACGGCATCCTGACGCTGGGTCCGAATTCCGCCATCCCGACGATTGCGGCCTTGCAGGAAAATGGCAAGGCAGGAACGATCCATTTCGCCACCTTCGATCTTTCGCCTGAGATTTCGGCGGCGATCAAGGACGGCACCATCGCCTTCGCCATCGACCAGCAGCCCTTCCTGCAAGGCTACCTGCCGGTGGTGATCCTGACCAATCTCGCCCGCTACGGCGTGGTGCCGGGCAACTCGATCAATTCCGGTCCGGGTTTCATCACCAAGGACAATATCGAGCTCGTGGAAAAGCTGGCCGGCGAATATCGCTGACCGCATGATGCAGGCGCCGGTGGCGATGCCCCGGCGCCCGCCTGCTCAACCCTGTTCTGAAGCGGTCCGGCGTGCGCCCTTTCCGGCGTCGCGTCCGCACGGCCATTTCCGGAGGACGGCATGACCGAACAAGCCCCCCGAACCAAACTCGCCGCCCCGGGTGCGGCAGATACGACCGCGGCAGAGATCATCGCGGACGAGCGCGTCAGGCCGATGTCGCCGCTGCGCAAGGCGCTGATCCGGCCGGAGCTCGGGGCCATCTGCGGCACCATACTGGTCTTCGTCTTTTTCTTCGCCATTGCCCGCAACAGCGGCATGTTCGCACCCGAAGGCGTGATGAACTGGGGCGTGGTGGCTGCGCAGTTCGCCGTCATCGCGGTCGGCGCCTGTCTTCTGATGATCGCCGGCGAGTTCGACCTGTCGGTCGGCTCGATGATCGGCTTTTCGGGCATCATCATCGCGTTGCTATCGGTGACGTGGCAATATCCGGTCTGGGTCGCGATCCTCGCCGCCTTTGCGATCGCGCTCGCCATCGGTGCGCTGAATGGCTACCTCGTCATCAGGACCGGCCTGCCGTCCTTCATCGTCACGCTGGCCTTCCTCTACATATTGCGCGGGCTGACAATCTTCATTTCCATCACCACGACGCGCCAGACCATCATTGGCGGCGTGCGCGAGGTGGCGGCGGGCGACCCGCTGGCATGGCTGTTCGGCGGCAAGGTGCTGGGCGCGCTGTTCGTATGGCTGGCCGATATGGGCCTGATCGGCAAGTTCGTGGCCGGGCCGCGCGCCGGCCAGCCGGTCGTGGACGGCATCCCGATCCTCATCATCTGGGCGCTGGTGCTGGTCGCCTTCGGCCACATCCTGCTCACCCGCACCCGCTTCGGCAACTGGATCTTCGCTTCCGGCGGTGATGCGCAGGCCGCACGCTATGTCGGCGTGCCGGTCGACCGGGTGAAGATCCTGATGTTCATGTTCTCCGCCTTCTGCGCCACCGTCTTCGCCACCTGTCAGGTGATGGAATTCGGCTCGGCGGCAGCCGATCGCGGCCTGCTCAAGGAGTTCGAGGCGATCATCTCGGTGGTGATCGGCGGGGCGCTGCTCACCGGCGGCTACGGCTCGGTGATCGGGGCGGCCCTTGGCGCGCTGATCTTCGGCGTCGTTCAGCAAGGGCTGTTTTTCGCCGGTGTCGAAAGCTCCCTGTTCCGCGTCTTCCTCGGCGCCATCCTTTTGATGGCTGTCATCCTCAACACCTATATCCGCCGCATGATCACGGGAGAGCGCTGAGATGACAAATCCGCTCATCGAACTGATCGACATCGAAAAGCACTTCGGGCCGGTGATCGCGCTGAACGGCGTGTCGATCTCGGTGCTGCCCGGTGAATGCCACTGCCTTCTGGGCGACAATGGTGCGGGCAAGTCCACCTTCATCAAGACCATGTCGGGCGTCCACAAGCCGACGCGCGGCCGCATTCTCGTCGAGGGCAAGGAGGTCGCCTTCGCCAGCCCGCGCGACGCCATGCAGGCCGGTATTGCTACGGTCTATCAGGACCTCGCCATGATCCCGCTGATGTCGGTGACGCGCAATTTCTGGATGGGTCGCGAGCCGGTGCGCAAGATCGGGCCGCTCAGCTTCTTCGATTTCGAGAAGGCGAATGCCGTCACCATGGACGAGATGCGCAGGATGGGCATCAACCTGCGCGAGCCGGATCAGGCGGTGGGCACGCTGTCGGGCGGCGAGCGCCAGACGGTGGCGATCGCGCGTGCTGTCTATTTCGGTGCGAAAGTGCTGATCCTTGATGAGCCGACATCGGCGCTCGGTGTGCGTCAGACCGCCAATGTGCTGTCGACCATCGCGCGGGTGCGGGAAAAGGGCATCGGGGTCGTCTTCATCACCCATAATGTGCGCCACGCGCTGGCGGTGGGCGACCGCTTCACGGTGCTCAACCGTGGGCGCACGCTGGGCACCGCGCTGCGCGGCGAGGTGAAGCCGGAAGAGCTTCAGGACATGATGGCCGGCGGTCAGGAACTGGCTGAACTGGAGGGCTCGCTGGGCGGCACGGTATGACGAAAATGCTCGATGTCATCACCATCGGCCGGTCGTCGGTCGATCTCTACGGCGCGCAGGTCGGCGGGCGGCTGGAGGACATGCGCTCCTTCAACAAATATGTCGGAGGCTCGCCCACCAACATGGCGGTCGGCACCGCGAGGCTCGGCCTGCGCTCGGCGCTCATCACGCGGGTGGGCGACGAGCATATGGGCCGCTTCATCCGCGAGCAGCTTGCCGCAGAAGGCATCGATGTGCGCGGCGTCGTCACCGATCCCGAGCGGCTGACGGCGCTGGTGTTGCTCGGCATCCGCGATCAGCACCAGTTCCCGCTGATCTTCTATCGCGAGAACTGCGCCGACATGGCGCTGTCGGAAGACGACATCGATCCGGCCTTCGTTGCCGAGGCACGCTGCGTGGTCGCGACGGGAACGCACCTGTCTAACCCGCGCACGGAAGCGGCAGTGTTGAAGGCTCTGCACCTTGCCCGCGAAAACGGCGCGGGGACCGCGCTCGACATCGACTACCGGCCGAACCTGTGGGGGCTCTCCGGCCATGGCGACGGCGAGAACCGTTTCATCGCGTCGGACAAGGTGACCGCCAGACTGCAATCGACGCTTGTCCTGTTCGATCTGATCGTCGGCACCGAGGAGGAGTTTCACATCGCCGGCGGCAGCACCGACACGGTGGACGCGCTGCGCAAGGTGCGCGAGATCACCGATGCAGTGCTTGTGTGCAAGCGTGGGCCGATGGGCGCTTCCGCTTTCACCGGCGCCATCCCAGCCACGCTGGATGAAGGCGCTGCCGGCCCCGGCTTTCCGATCGAGGTGTTCAACGTGCTGGGAGCGGGCGACGGCTTCATGTCCGGCCTGCTGAAGGGCTGGCTCGACGATGAGGACTGGCCGACAGCACTGAAATACGCCAATGCCTGCGGGGCGCTCGCCGTATCGCGCCATGGTTGCGCCCCGGCCTATCCGAGCTGGCAGGAATTGAATTTCCTGCTCGAACGCGGCGTGCGCAACCCCGCTTTGCGCCATGACCGCGAACTGGAGCAGATCCACTGGTCCACAAACCGCAAGGGTGACTGGCCGGTGATGCGCGTCTTCGCCTTCGATCACCGCATCCAGATGGAGGCGCTGGCCGACGAACTTGGCGTCGGGCATGAGCGCATCGGCATCTTCAAGCAGCTTTGCCTCGATGCGGCGCTCAAGGTTGCGGCCGGGCGCGGCGGCTATGGCATTCTGTGCGACGGGCGGCTCGGGCAGGAGGCGCTCTATCGCGCGGCTGGGCAGGGGCTGTGGATCGGCCGCCCGGTCGAGGTTCCGGGTTCGCGCCCGCTGGCGCTGGAGATCGGGCCCGATCTCGGCTCGGACCTTGCCGAATGGCCGGCCGAACATGTGGTGAAGGTGCTGTGCTTCTATCACCCGGACGACGATGAGGCGATGAAGCGGGCGCAGGAGGAGACGGTGATCCGCCTTGCCGACGCCACCCGCGCCAACGGGCTGGAATTCCTGCTGGAGATCATTCCCTCGAAGGTGGGAGCGGTGGGTGACGACACCACGGCGCGCGTCATCCAGCGCTTCTACGACATCGGCGTTTTCCCCGACTGGTGGAAGCTGGAACCGATGACATCGCCGCAGGCATGGGCACTGGCCTGCGCGGCCATCGAGCGCAACGATCCCCGCACACGCGGCATTGTCGTGCTGGGGCTTGAGGCAGAGCTTGCGGACCTGCGCGCGAGCTTTGCGCAGGCCGCGCGCTTTGGTCTGGTCAAGGGCTTTGCCGTCGGACGTTCCATCTTCGCGGCCCCGGCGCGCCGGTGGCTGTCCGGCGCGATCGGTGACGCGCAAGCGGTGGATGCGATGGCGGGCATCTATGCAGAACTGTGCGCGGCGTGGGACGATGCAAGGCGCGATGTGCAGACAGGGAACAGGCCATGAAGACGATCAGGCTCACGGCGGCGCAGGCGATGGTGCGCTACCTCGCCGCGCAGAAGAACGAGGAAGGCGAGGCGCTCATTCCCGGCTGCTGGGCGATCTTCGGCCACGGCAATGTGGCCGGCCTCGGCGAGGCGCTTTATGCGGCACGCGACGTTTTCCCCACATGGCGCGGCCACAACGAGCAAGGCATGGCCCATGCTGCCATCGCTTTCGCCAAGGCGAAGAACCGCCGGCAGGCCATGGCGGTGACAACCTCCATCGGCCCCGGCGCGCTCAACATGGTGACCGCGGCGGCGCTTGCCCATGTCAACCGGCTGCCGGTGCTGCTCATTCCCGGCGATGTGTTCGCCAGCCGCGCGCCCGATCCGGTGCTGCAGCAGGTCGAGGATTTTGACGACGGCACCGTCTCGGCCAATGACTGCTTCCGGCCGGTCAGCCGCTATTTCGACCGTATCATGAGCCCGCGCCATCTGCTCACCGCCCTGCCGCGCGCCATGGCGACGCTGACCGATCCCGCCCGCTGCGGGCCGGTGACGCTCTCCTTCTGCCAGGACGTGCAGGCCGAGGCCTTTGACTGGCCTGAGACGTTCTTCAGAGACCACATCTGGCGCAGGCGCAGGCCGCGCCCCGATCTGGACGAACTCGAACGGGCGGCGGTGCTTGTGCGGGCGGCGCGCAAGCCGCTGATCGTTGCCGGCGGCGGCGTCCACTATTCGGGAGCCTGCGGGGTGCTGGAGGCTTTTGCCGAAACCCATTCCATTCCCGTTGCGGAAACACAGGCCGGCAAATCCGCCCTGCCGTGGGATCACAGGTTGAATTTCGGCTCCATCGGCGTGACCGGCTCGTCGGCGGCCAATGCGATTGCGGAAGAGGCCGATCTTGTGATCGGCATCGGCACACGATTTCAGGATTTCACCACCGGCTCATGGGCGCTGTTTCGCAATCCTGCCCGGCGCATCCTGTCGGTCAATGTCGAGCCCTATGACGCTGACAAACATGGCGCCACGGCGCTGGTGGGCGATGCGCGCGAAACGCTTGTCGAGCTGGGGCGGTTTCTGGAAGGTCATCGCGCGCCAGAACCGGATTTTGGTTTGCGCGAAAGCTGGCTCGAAGCGGTAGCTGCTGCGACGGCCGCGCCGGATGGCAATGCGCTGCCTTCGGATGCTCGGGTGATCGGTGCAGTGCAGCGCTCGCTTGATGATGAGGCCATCGTTGTCTGCGCCGCAGGCGGCTTGCCGGGCGAACTGCACAAATTGTGGAAGGCGGCGCGGCCGAACGGCTATCATCTCGAATACGGCTTCTCGACCATGGGCTACGAGATCGCCGGCGGGCTCGGCGTGAAGATGGCCCATCCCGGGCGCGAGGTCGTCGTCATGGTCGGCGACGGCTCCTACATGATGATGAATTCGGAACTGGCGACCTCGGTGATGCTGGGCCGCAAGCTGATCGTCGTGGTGCTCGACAATCGCGGCTTCGCCTGCATCAACCGCTTGCAGATGGCGACCGGCGGCGAGAGCTTCAACAACCTGCTCGATACTGCCCGCCACGAGGTGGCGAGCGACATCGACTTCGTCGCCCATGCGGCCTCGATGGGCGCGATCGCCGAGAAGGCGGATTCCGTCGCCGCGCTGGAAGCCGCCATGGCCCGCGCCCGCAACTCGGATCGCACCCATGTCATCGTGATCGACACCGACCCGATGCCGACCACCGAGGCAGGCGGGCACTGGTGGGATGTGGCGGTGCCGGAAGTCTCCACCCGGCCGCAGGTCGAGGCGGCGCGCAGGGCCTATGAGGCGGCGCTGGCCCGCCGCGACGAGAACTGAACCTTTTTCGGAACCGCATTCATGATCCTCTACGGCACCAATCCCATCGCCTGGTCGAATGACGACGACCATTCCATCGGCGCGCATATCTCGCTGGAAACCTGCCTGAGGCAGGCCGTCGAGATCGGCTTTGACGGCATCGAGAATGGCCACAAATTCCCGAAGGAGCCGGAGGCGCTGAAGGCTGTTCTGGCCGAGCACGGCCTGCGCTTCGTATCAGGCTGGTATTCGCTGATGCTGCTGGAGCGTTCGGTGGAAGACGAAAAGAAGGCGATCCAGCCATGGCTCGACTTCCTCAAGGCCATGGGCTCGCCGATCTGCATCGCCTGCGAATGCTCCAATACCGTGCATGGCAACGATCATGTCCCGCTCAACGACCGCCCGAAACTCGATGCCGAGGCCATGCAGCGCTTCGGTGCGGCGGTGGAGGAGGTGGCAAAATTCTGCGAGGCGCAAGGCGTGCTGCTCGCCTACCATCATCACATGGGCACGGTGGTCGAATCCGAGGCCGAGATCGATGCCTTCATGGCCGCGACCGGACCCTCGACCCGGTTGCTGTTCGACACCGGCCACGCTTTCTTCGGCGGCGGCGATCCGGCTGCGATCATCGCCCGCCATATGGACCGCGTCGTCCATATCCACGCTAAGAATGTTCGGCCCGATGTGATGCACACGGTGCGCGACGAAGGCCTGAGCTTTCTTGAGGGCGTGCGGCGTGGCGTGTTCACCGTGCCGGGCGACGTCGAAGGCGCCGTCGCCTTCGAGCCGGTGCTGGAAGTGGCGGCGCGGGCCGGCTACTCTGGCTGGGTGGTGGTGGAGGCGGAGCAGGATAGCGCCGTGCGCGACCCCGTCACCTATCAGAGCATGGGGCTGCGGGCGCTGAAGGATATGGCGCGGCGCACCGGACTGGACCAGAGCGAGACCGCATGAAGATACTCGATGCCGCCCATCCTTTCTATCGCCCGCTGTGGCGGCGCATCGCCATCGTGGCGCTGGCCTTCGCGTGGGTGGCTTTCGAGCTGTCGAATGATGAGACCGTATGGGCGATGGTGTTCGGTGCCATCGGTCTTTATTGCGGCTGGGCGTTGCTGGTGGCTTACAAGCCGGTGATCGGGGATGGTGAGAAGAATGGCTGATCTGTTGCGTAAACCTTCCGGCACAGGCGGCAAGGTGCATGACATAACCCCGCAATCGGCCGGCTGGTCCTATGTCGGCTTCGGGCTTCATGTCCTGTCGCCGGGGGATCGGGCACAAGAGTTCACAGGCGAGCGCGAGGCGATCCTCGTGCTGGTCGAGGGCAAGGCGCGCATTGAAGTGGACGGGCAGAATTTCGGCCTGCTCGGTGATCGGATGGACGTGTTCGAGCGTAAAAAGCCGCATTGCGTCTATGTGCCGAACGGCGCGAACTGGCAGGCGGTGGCGGAAACGCTCTGCACGCTGGCGGTGTGCACCGCGCCCGGCAGGGGTGGCCACCCGGCCCGTGTGCTCACCGATATCGGCTTTGAGGAACGCGGCAAAGGCACCAACACCCGCTTCATCCATCCCATCGCCATGGAAGGCAGCGACGTGGCCGACAGCCTGCTGGTGACGGAAGTGTTCACGCCCGCCGGCCACTGGTCGTCCTATCCGCCGCACCGGCATGACGAGGACGATTTTCCGAACATGACCTATCTGGAAGAGACCTATTATCACCGTCTCAACCCGAAGAACGGCTTCGGCATCCAGCGCGTGTTCACCGAGGACGGCGCGCTGGACGAGACCATGGCGGTCGCCGATGGCGATGTGGTGCTGGTGCCGAAAGGTCATCACCCCTGCGGGGCACCCTATGGCGTCGAGATGTATTATCTGAACGTCATGGCGGGGCCGCTGCGCAAATGGCGCTTCCGCAACCATCCCGATTTCGACTGGATCGCCAGACGCGACGCCTGAAACCGGAAAGGGAGAAGGCGAGTGCCTTCTCCCTCCGTTCCGTATTTAGAGCATTTCTGCGACTCGCAGAAATGCTCCAATCTCTTCGTTCGGGCCGCATTTATGCGACGCCAGATGTTTCCATCTGGCTGCAAAATGCTCTAGGGTCGAGACTCAATTTGGCGTCCACCAAGTGATTGCGGCAGCGAGGCAGATGGCCGACAGGAATGTATCGGCGCGTTTATCGTAGCGTGTTGCGATGCGTCGGAAGTCTTTAAGGCGACAGAACATGCGCTCGATGAGG
>NZ_JCAKKP010000023.1:0-25927 GCF_059509755.1 Aquamicrobium sp. YD-1-mutant5 | reverse complement strand
GCTGCGCAAGTGCGCGGCCAGAACCTTCGACACCCTATGCCATGCACTCGGCGACATCTGTGGCCTCTTCGATCCAACACAATGCCGAAACTTCTTCAAAGCCGCAGGATATGAGGCCTATTAAACACGACACGCTTTAGGCCGCCTCGTAAAGCAGGGCTCGCATCAATTCGTCGTGACCTGCCACTGAGAATTTCGTCCAGAATGGATTAGATGTTCATTCCGGGCATTTGATTGATTGGGTTTAGGTTGACCCTATCTGGTTCGATTGTCCATCGCTTGCAGATGAACTCGTATGGGGTCAGGCCCTTGAGGGTCTTCAGTCTTCGTCCGAAATTGTATGCGTCGATGAAGTCCTGAAGGTGCCGCCTCAACTGGTCGTGGTCATCGTAGTGGAAGCGCTTGACGGTGGCATCCTTGATGGTCCGGTTCATGCGCTCGACCTGTCCGTTGGTCCATGGATGCTTGATCCTGGTGAGCGTGTGCTCGATTCCGTTCTCGTCGCAGACCCGGTCGAAGATGTGGTGGAAAGCGTATTTGTGGCGGGCCTGATTGGTGAACTGGATGCCGTTGTCGGTCAGCACCGTATGGATGGTGTAGCGAACGGCTGCGATGAGATTGCGCAGGAACTGGGCTGCATTCATCTTGCCGGCTTTGGCATAGAGCTCAGCGAAGGCGAACCTGGACTTGCGGTCAATCGCTACAAAGAGATACAGCTTGCCTTCGGTCGTCTGCACCTCGGCAATGTCGATGTGGAAGTAGCCGATCGGGTAACCTCCTCGCCGGCACCCCGAGGGAGCAGCGTGTTATCCTCCAGCTTTTGCGATATCTGAGCAACGAGAACAAAGCGTCGCTTGTCTGCCTCGGCGTGTCGGCGGCGCGCGATGAGATCGCCGACGACACCCAACTGGCCCGGCGCCTGGATCAGTTTGTGCTGCCACGATGGAAAGCACAGATGAGGAATTCCAGGAACTTGTAACGGCGATCCTGCGCAGCCTGCCGCTCAGGCTGCCATCCTCTTTGTCGAGCCAAAGCCTACGACATCTTTCCCGTCTCGGTGACGGGATCACGGCTCGAGTATTCGGAATACCCAACGAACTCGCTATCGAGGCCATAAAGGATGGTATCGAGCGTATTACCGACGACAGTATCGAATCCTAGAGGCCAGCCTTGGAGAAGGAAGCGGCGTTCGCATAGCCGCCTGCAAATTACATTTCATTTGAGACTCAGTGCGAGCGAATCTCAATTGAAGTGTAACTATTTTGCCGAAACCGCTCGAGTCCCAGATTGAAGTGTAAATCGACAGCAGTCTCTACGCACAGCCGAACCGACACAGCATCAACCCCGCTGCCTATCGCAAAAAAAATGTGTAGTCGCGTCCTTTCGGACTGGCCGGGTAACGATTCCCGACAAATGAAAGAGATTCTTATTTAGTATACTCAATAAATAAACTTGAGCTCATGCCGGCTACTGAAAATATCCAGTAACCGGCTTGGCACAACGTGTAAAATCAGGATACTCAGGAAATTTTATTGAGGTCCCCGAAAAAGCCCACGGGCACGTAAAGAGCGCCATGGAAGGCCCGCTCCATCTCCGGCTCGTCCTCGGGCTTCATCGTCGCCAGAATTTCAGCGGCATAATCCTCGGCATTGTCGCGGGGAGCATAGCCGATCTTTGCGCGATTAGGGTCGTTGTAGAGTTCCCGTGAATTCGCGGAGACGCCGTACACCACCTCAAAGTGAATGTCCTTCGCCTGCAGAGAGCAATTCACCAGTTCCACGCAATCGCGCGGGCTAAGCCAGGTGCCGAGGTGCCGCACAGTCGTCGGCTTTGGCTGGAACGAGGCGATGCGCAGACCAACGACTTCCATTCCGTTCTTGTCGGCATAGAAGCGACCGAGTGCCTCGCCGAACACCTTGGAGACACCATAAACCGAATCCGGCCTCGGCGGGCTGTCTGGCCCGACCTTCTGATCACGCCGATAGAACCCATGCGCATGAATGGAGCTGGCATAGACGACGCGGCGAACGCCCTGACGGCGGGCAGCCTCAAAGATATTGTAGGTGCCGATGAAGTTCGGCTCGAACATGGTCTCCCAGCCGCGAGCCGACACGGAAGCTGCCAGATGAACGACACCGTCCATCCCTTTCATCATGTCTTCGACGGCCTGAAGATCGGAAATATCGGCCTGCACGGCCTCTTCCCCTGCTTCGAGGTCCTCTATGGGCTGAAGATCGACCAGCCTTATCGTCTCATAGCGCCCCTTGAGGCCAGCCCGGAGCGCAGCGCCGATGCGCCCGGCAGCCCCTGTTATGAGTATTTTCTTTACCATCTTCACTACCTTGTCTGTATCGACGCCTGTCACCCTGTCACAGGCACGCCGTAGTCATCGGCATGCCTGTGCGGAACTGCAAACGTGTGAGTGTCAGCCGCGCCCGTAGACTGGCAGCAGCCAGTCGCGATATTTTTCGACCTTGCCGGCAGCCACGTCGAAGTAGAGATCCTGAATCTTCTTCGTGATCGGACCGACCTTGCCCGAGCCAAGCGGGTAGCGGTCGAGCGAGATCATGGGCGTCACTTCCGCGCCGCTTCCGCAGAAAAAGCCTTCGTCAGCGATATAAAGCTCGGAACGGTCGACCTCGCGCTCAACCACCTCAATCCCCAGCTCCTCCCGGCACAACTGGATCAGCGTGGCGCGCGTGATGCTTTCCAGAATATCGCCTGTCACCGGCGGCGTGATGACCACGCCGTCGCGCACCATCATGAAGCAGGAGGCAGGGCCTTCAGAGACTTTTCCGCGCTCGTTGAGCATGATCGGGGAGGCGAAACCGTTGATACGGGCTTCGACATGAGCAAGGCGTGAATTGTGATAATTGGCGCCAGCCTTGACCCGCGACGGCATCGAGAGGTCGGAATTTCGCCGCCACGTGCTGGTGCAGCTTTCCACGCCATTGAAAATGGCCTTCGAATGCGGGCGCGCGAAAGCCAGAATGAACATGCCAGTCCTGATTTCCTCAGGCTTGTAAAAGTTCGGCTCGCCCTGATCGAAATAGACGACCGGGCGGAAATGGACGCCTTCCTCGAACTTGTTCTTGCGGATCAGCTGGATGAAGGCCTCGGTCAGTTCCTCATCGGTATAAGGGATGGTCATCCGCATGATCTTGGCGGATTCACGCAGGCGCTTGAGATGCTCCGCGTTACGGAAGATGAACATCTCCTTTTTGTCGGAATTCCAGTAGCCGCGCATGCCTTCAAAGACATTGGCGCCACGCAGAACGAGATCCGTCGAAACGTGAACGGTGGCGTTTTTCCACTCGACGATCTCGCCATCCATCCATGCGAAGTCGGGGTTGGCTAACATTGCAGCTATCTCCTGTGAGGTCTGTAAAAGCAGGTCGGAACGCTATTTCATTCCGGTTTTTTCAAGTCCGATGAAGTAATCCAGTGCAAACACGGCAATAACCGCGAAGTAGATGGTGACAGCGGAAACGGCAGCCATGGAAGGATCGACCGTTGCCTGGACCTGATTGAATATTCTGACCGGCAAGGTCACCATCGCCGAAGTGGAATTGAAGATACTCACTTCGACATTGATCCACGAAATGACGAAACCGAGCAGGCCGCCGGCGATCACGCCAGGCTTGATCTGCGGCAATGTCACCAGAAACAACGTCTGCATCGTTGTTGCACCCAGATCCTGCGCCGCTTCCTCGCTGGCCAGATCAAAATCCGCGAGGGAGACCAGCGTGGCCCTGATCACATAGGGGATGATGAGCACCACGTGGCCGATCAGAAGCGCGCTGAACGTGCGGGCAAAACCAAGCGCGGAAGCATACTGTAGTATGGCCACGCCAAGCACCACAGTTGGCAAGATAAGCGGCGACAGGAAGATCGAACTGATCACCCCAGATCCGGGGAAGCGCTTGCGCACAAGAACGATGCAGGCCGGCACACCCAGTATCATGGCGATGATCGTACCAAGCCCGGCTATCTGAATGCTGAGCCAGAACGCATCGACGTAAATTGGATTGTTGATGACAATATCATACCATTTCCAGGAGAACCCGTCCGGCGGAAACTTCAGGAAATTGGACGCCGTAAAGGATACACCGATCACAACGAGCAATGGCGCAAGCAGAAAGACAACAACAAACCCGCTCGCAATAATCAGTATGCGCGAGCCTATGCTGGAGCGTGACGTATTCACCGCCGTTCTCCTAACTTAACGCGTGTAGCGCTTGAGAATGAAAAGATAGACGCTGATGATCGAGATCGAAGCCAGCAGAAGCATCATGGCCAGAGCGGCACCCATGCTGAAATCGAGTTCAACCATGTAGTAGTCGTAGATGAGGATGGGCATGACCATCAGGCGTCCGCCACTCATCACGCTCGGCGTCACATAGGCACTCACACTCAGCGTGAACACGATCAGCGATCCCGCCACGACGCCCGGAAGGCTCAGCGGAAACGTGACTTTGAAGAAAGTTACCAGCGGCCCCGCTCCAAGGTCCCGCGAGGCGTCGATCAGCGAGGGATTGATATTCTGGAACACGCTGTTGAGGGTCAGGATCATGAAGGGCAGCATTACGTAGCTCAGCGTCACGATCACACTGCCGTCGGTGTAGAGCAGCTGCACAGGGGCAGAGAACACACCGAGCGAGATCATCGTATCGTTGATCAGCCCCTCCCGCCCCAGAAGAACGATCCAGCCGAACGAGCGCACGATATTGCTGACGAACAGCGGAAGTACGGCCGAGATATAAACCAGCCGTCGAATAACCGGCCGTTTCAGATGAAAATTCAGCGAATAGGAAAGGATATAGCCCATGATGAAGGTGATAAGCGTCACCCACAGCGAAATCCGGAAAGTGTTCAGAAGAACTCGCCAGAAATAGACGTCGCCTGCCACTTCCTCATAATTCTTCAGCGCATTGCCCTGTGGCGGCTGAAAACTGGTGATGAACACCATCAGCAGCGGGATAACGAAGAACAACGTCATAAAGACGACCGCGGTTCCGAGGAACAAGGTTGCCTGAGGCCGAGTGATTTTCATTCCGCCGGTCGTTCCGGCATTTCCACCCGCGCTCATTTGTCGAGTACCCGTGATGCGGAAGGCGACCAGTGGATGGGCACTTCGCTGCCCACTTCCGGCAACGCAACACCTTCCCGTTCAGGCGTGCATATAACGATTTCCTGCCCTTCCGGCAGCTTTGCCGCGACACGCCACCAATGCCCCAGAAACACCTTGTGCAACACGGTTACATTGGTGGAAATGACATCGCCACCGGCAACACCGAACCTAATGTCTTCAGGCCGGATCATAAGTCTGGCGACGCTGTCCCGGCTAACGGTGTAGGGCAGAACCGGAGCGTCTGCTGACAATTTGACATAACCATCCTCAGCACGCACGCAATCAACGATATTGGCCTCACCGATAAAGTCGGCGACATAGGTCGAGTTCGGCCGACGGTAAATGTCCTCGCCGGTACCAAGCTGAATCACCCGCCCCTGATGCATGACCGCGATGCGATCAGACATGGCCAGCGCTTCTTCCTGATCGTGGGTGACGTAAATGAAGGTAATACCAAGCTGGTCGTGAAGACGCTTGAGCTCGAACTGCATGCGTTTGCGCAATTTCAGGTCGAGAGCACCAAGAGGCTCGTCCAGCAGAAGCACTCGCGGACGATTGATGATCGCACGCGCCAGCGCGATGCGCTGCTGCTGCCCGCCAGAGAGCGAGCGCGGATAACGCTCCCCAAAACTCTCCATGCCAACCATGGCCAGCGCATTCTGCACCTCATCGGCAATCTCGGCACGTTCGCGCCCCTGCCGGCGAGGTCCGAAAGCGATATTATCGGCGACCGTCATATGCGGGAACAACGCGTAGTTCTGGAAAACGGTGTTCACAGGCCGCTTGTTAGGCGGCACGTTGCGCATCGAAACACCATCAATCTTGATGTCACCGGTGCTTGGCTCCTGAAAACCTGCAATGATGCGCAGCAGGGTGGTCTTGCCGCAGCCACTGGGGCCGAGCAGCGAGACGAATTCGCCCTTGCGGATCGACAGATTGATCTCATGGAGCGCCGTCATCTGGCCATATGCCTTTGTGACCGCATCGATCTGGATGAGATTTTCGCTCGCCGCGCCGGGGTTTCCCCCGGACACGACTGCAGCTTCAGCTGTTTTATGGCCAGTATTCGCGGTCACTATTTCGTTCCGAATTTACAGAATTATTGGCTGACGACGCGGCGGTTCCAGAGATCCCGGAGCTGCTGCCGCTTTGCATTGACGACCAGCCAGTCCGGCATGATCAGATCGGAAACCTTGCCATCGGCTCCCCATGGCATGCGCTGCCTTGCCTTTTCCGAAAGCTGCGGATTGTCCAGAGGAGGGCCGAGGTAGATCTCCTCGCCGATACATTCGAGCGGCTTCGGCTGGCTCACAAAATTCATGAGGCGCTCTGCCAGCTCCTTCTTGGACGTTCCCGCAACGAGGTGCATGCGGATATCGCTCGCAACCACACCTTCCTTCGGTATAGCCGTGGCGATCGACACACCCTGATCGAGCAGCTGTGAGGCTGTGTTCGGGTAGTAGATGCCCAGAACAACTTCACCACTCTGGATGGTGACGTTCATGACGCCGGAAGCCTCGTAGTAGGAAGACGGCTTCAACTCCCTGAATTTGTTGATGACCGGGTCGAAATTGTCATCGGTGCCGCCAAGTGCCTTGTTCAGATGCATCATAACTGGCGTGAAAAGGGACTGAGCCGGAGCCGGCGAATAGACGCGCTTTTCGTATTTGGGGTCCCAGAGATCGAAATAAGACGTTGGGGCGGGGTCGACCTGCTTGGGATCGTAGACGAGCGTGTAGGCGAAATAACCGGTACCCACGCCGTAAACCTTACCATTGGCATCCGCATAGACAGCCTGCCTGGACAGATTGCCGAGATTGGGCACTTCCGTCCTGGAAACCTCCTGCGTCAGCCCCTCTTCCCAGGCCTGCTCGGAATATCCGGCGTCGAGCCAGGCGACATCGATGCCCGGAGTGCCTTTCTGCTGCCTCAGCTTGGCATAGGTAACGGATGCTGTTCCGGTCTCGACCACCACCTGAACGCCCGTCTCGGCGCTGAACGGATCGAAGAAGCACTTGCGCATCGCCAGCTCCCAAGGCCCGGAATAGGCATTGACGGTGATGCTCTCCTGAGCCTGAACGCTACTGGTCAGAGCGACGACTGCAGCATTTGCAGCTACTGCCGAAAGAATAACTGAAATGCTGACGCCTGCCCTGCCCTTGAGAATACTGTTCTGTACGAACATTTTTTTCATATGGATAAGTTCCCCTTAGCCAAAACTTCAGCGCCCGGAGACGTAACTGCATAGCAGCTCGCTCAGTGATATTATGTGTCGTGATGGTTTGCGCTATGAGGACATAGTATCGATTCCTACGACACGGTAAATTGCAATTTGCTTGTTATGTCATGCGGTTTGGTGCCGAACTCTGCGACTTATGGCCCTGAAATGCCGTGATTTTCGTCGGGTGCCGGGAAACAGAGGGCCGTGCCGCCCCTTGCTATTTCGTTGATTTCAAACGACTGTCCGTAAATCGGCGCATGAATAGCAGATACCCCCTCTGCTAACGGCTGCCGGCAGCCCTATCAACACCATTTCCCGTTCCACAGGCTCATAACTTTCACGTCAGGCCAGTCGAAGATACGCAGGAAGCTAAATGCTTAAAAAACTACCTCCTCTGAATCCGTTGAAAGTGTTCGAAGCGGTTGCCCGCGCCAACAGCATCACCAACGCAAGCAAGGAGCTTTATGTCACGCAGGCGGCCGTGAGCCGGCAAATCTACGTCCTGGAGGACTACCTACAGGTTCAGCTTTTCATCCACCGCAGAGGTAAGATAACACTTACTGATGAAGGTCGCGCCTACTTCGAGGCCATCAGCCCCTCACTCAAGAAAATCGGTCAGGCCACCGACGATCTCCTGAAAAACAAGGAGCAGAACGCCGTCCGTGTCGTAACCTATCAGACCTTTGCGCTGCACTGGCTCATCCCGCGGCTGCCGCAGTTCCGCAGTCTGCACCCGAAGATCGAGCTGCACATCTCCACACAGGTTGAACCGGTCGGAAACGAGGACGCCAACACAGACGTTTTTATTCAGTTCGGCGACAAGAACTGGCAGGGCTATTCGGCCACGAAAATCCTACCGGATCAGATTGCCCCCGTATGCTCCCCGGAATTCAAGGCCCGGCACAAGGTCGGCAACGATCCTCAGGAGTTGGCAAGTCTGCCGCTGCTTTTCTCAAACTACCGGCGCCGGGACTGGGGCGATTGGATGGAGCATGCAGGTCTCGACGATATCGAAACACCAAATGCAATTTACTTCCGCAGCACGGGTCTTGCTTTCAAGGCTGCGGAAGCTGGACTTGGCGTGGCCATGGGGCAGCTTCATCTCATAGCGGACGACCTGAAAGCGGAGCGGCTGGTGCCTCTTTATGACCTGCCGCTCAAACGCGCCTATGGCTATTACGTGCTTCATGCCAAAAATGTGAAGCTGCATCCGGCAGCGAAAAGCTTCATTACGTGGATAAACAGCGTCGCTCAGGGATAGCACTGCTCCACAAACAGCTTCTCGGGTGCCTGATGCCGCAAACAAAGGCCTTCAGGCACCCGAGGAACGCCATTCGATCGGAAGTGGAAGGCGGCACGATCAGGCCGCTCATGACCCTCAGATCAGGGGGGTTGCCCGGATGCTGGGTCTGTCCTGAACCGCGGCATACCAGGCCGCCAGAGAAGGGCAGCGGTTTCTCCAGCCAAAGTCCTCGAAACGCAGATCAAGATAGGACAGCGCCGACACAATCGCGGCCAGCCCGATGTCAAAGCGCCCACCATACTCTGCCGCCTCTTTCTCGAAGGCGTCCAGCGTGGTGCCGATCTTGTCCAGATGCGCATCGAGCCACGCCTGCCAGAAGAACTCCTTCGGGCGCGTGGCAACTTCATAGCGAGCGATCAGCGAAGCGGTCATCAAACCATCGCCCATGGCCTGATCGACAAGGGCCTTCCAGAGCTTTTTTTCCCCTATCGGAAACATTCCGCCGGAGCCGGCACGGTCGAGATAAGCACAGATGACACCGCTGTCGGCCAGCATGGTGCCATCGTCGAGCATCATGGTTGGCACCTGGCCCAGAGGATTGTGAGCGATGATGGTACGATCACGATCCACCGAATGCGCATGAGAATCGAGAAGCTCGATCTCATCCGCCAACCCGACCTCATGCGCCGTAATCAGCACCTTGCGAACGAAGGGCGACCGGGAAGAATAAAACAGTTTCATCGCAAAAAACCCTTCAGCGGCGGCGGTCGGCCCATTCATAATATTTCTTGACCAGCGGCAGGAACCACGGATTGCCGTTGTAGAAAGGAATGGCGTGGAAGCTGCGGGCTTCGAAAGCGATTTCCTGCTCGGGCTCGCCAAGAATGCGCAGTGCGGCATGGTGGCCGAGATACGGCGCCAGCGCATTGCCCGAGAAGCAGTAGGCAAGCGCGAAATGCACACCGTTTTTCATGCCGAGCTTCGGGATCAGATCGATGGTGCCGGCGCAGCGTCCCGACCATGAATGAGACAGCTTCACGTCCGCAAGTTGCGGGAAGATCCCCACCATTTCCTCACGCACCTTCAGACCAGACAATTCCGGCTGGCTTTCCCATTCAGCACCGGTCTGCCCCCCGAAGACTATCCGGGTTCCATCCGTGGAAAGCCGCAGATAGTTGGAGGCCTGCCGGCGGTCGGTATAGGTGCGGTTGTGCGGCAGCAATTCTTCCAGAAGGCTTTTTGGCAAAGGCTCGGTCGCGACGATATAGCTGCGGATGGGGATAAGACGCCTTTTCACCCATTTCACCGCATCTCCGGAATAACCATTGGTGGCGATCAGCACGTCCTTGCAAACGATCTCACCGCGCGGTGTCGAAACAACGAACTTCCCGCCGGAGCGGCGCAAACCAAGCATCGGCGTTGCCGATATGATCTTTGCGCCAGCCGATCTTGCACGCTCCGCCATGGCATTGGCATAGAGACCGGGATGGATCGCGGCCTGTTCGCGCAGCAGGATCCCCCCGACAACGCGTGGCGACCGGTATTCTGTCGCGCCACCATTTTCGACCACGCTGAATTCCTCATTCAGCAGTCTGTCCCGCAACGCGTATTCGGCCTTGAGCGTATCGAAATCCGGCTGGTTCATCGCGGCGATGAACCGGCCATTTTCCTGCAAGCCGCAGTTGAGCCCCTCGCTTTTGATCATATCGACGGCGAAATCGAAGATACGCTGAAGCTCATGGAAATAGGATAGCGCCGTGGGCTGATCGAATTTCTTCAGCAGCTCGGTCAGCGAGTGCTTGAAATGCCGTCCGACGAAACCCGCATTGCGGGTCGAAGCCCCATAACCCGGATGCTCCTGCTCAAGAATGACCACATCGCGACCGCCCCGCGCCAGAGTTGTCGCGGCGGACGTACCGGTCAAACCCGCGCCCACAACGACGACATCGGCAGCTGAAGGAATGTCGGCCAGCTCAGCTATCCGGGCAGGCAGTGCATCCCACCAGTAAGGTGCGGCTTTGAAATCATCTGTGAAATACTGTGTCGAACTCATGATGAACCTGTATCTTGAATGCGTCAGGCGCTCAGCTGGCACTGCGGCCGCTATCGCGCGACCACCCTGGTTACCAGGAAAGCCTTCAGCCCCTCGATACCGCCCTCACGGCCGTATCCGCTGTCCTTCACGCCACCGAAAGGCAGATCGGGACGCGACACCGAGAACGAGTTGATGCCCACGATACCGCTCTCCATACCGCTGGCGACTTTGTCGGTCTCGGCATCGGATGTCCCGAAAACATAGGCCGCCAGCCCCAGTGAGGAGGCATTGCAAAGCGCGAGGCCTTCAGCCGTCGTATCGTATGGGAATATTCCTGCCACGGGGCCGAACGGTTCCTCCCGCATGAATGTGCTGTCCTGCCCGATATCCGTCAGCAGAGTGGGCGCATAGAAATACCCCTCCTTCCCGATACGGGCACCGCCCGCGATCAGATTCGCACCTTCCCGGAGCGTTTCCGATACCAGTTTCTGTAGCGCGATCAGGCGCCTCTCACTGGCGACCGGCCCCATATGAACGTCGGCTTCCAATCCGCTTCCGATCCGCAAAGCAGCCGTCTCAGCGGCAAACGCTTCAACAAAATCATCGAATTGAGATGTATGAACGTAAAAGCGCGTTGGCGATGTGCAGATCTGGCCCGCATTGCGAAATTTGCCCATTACGGCTGCTTTCGCGACATGTCGAACATCGGCATTCTGCAGGATGAGAACCGGATTGTGTCCGCCCAACTCCATGGTCACCGGCTTCATGAAGGAGCCGGCAAGTGCTGCCAGATGCTTACCCACGGGAACAGAGCCCGTGAAGCTAACCTTGCGGATGACCGGCGAGCGAATGAGGTGATCTGAGATGAACGCCGGATCGCCGAACACCAGCCCCAGAACACCTGCGGGAACCCCTGCATCCACAAACGCGCGAACAAGTTCCACCGCACTTGCGGGCGTTTCTTCAGCCGGCTTCAGAATGCAGGCACACCCTGCGGCCAGCGCCATGCTGACCTTGCGCGCCGGCGATAGAACGGGGACGTTCCACGGGGTGAAAGCCGCTACTGTCCCCACCGGGACCAGGGCTATCGAACTGCCTCCTTCGGCCCTCAGCCCCTCGTCTTCCATGAGTGCAACTGCGGCATCCGCGTTCCACTCGATCAGGTCGGCGGAACGCAGCACCTCGCTGCGGGCTTCGGCCAAAGGCTTGCCCTGCTCCATGGTCACCATGGCCGCGATTGCCTCGGCCCGGCCACGCAGCAGCATAGCAGCCGCCCGCAGAAAAGCGGCGCGCTCCCGAACCGGCATTCCGGCCCAGCCGCTGCCCGCATTCGCAGCGGCAACAAGAGCCATCTCCAGATGCCGTTCAGTCGCTTTCGGCAACTGGCTTATCTGCCTGCCCGTTGCCGGATCGAAGACCGGAATAAAGCCGTTTCCTGTATCGTCGATCCATTGACCTGCGACATGGAGGGAAAGCACGGGATAAGAGCTGGCTGGGTGATTCATCGGCTGAAAGAAAGCTCCACGACAGGCGCATATGCAAAACCGGATAGCGTGGTTCCGGCAATCGCACTATCGGCCGCCCCGGCCAATTATCCTATTGCGTATTTGTGCGTTCGATTAAGCCCACGATATGGAACTCATGCCCGCCAGACCGCCGGATAAGTCGGCGCGAGCACGACGAGATCGTTACCATATGTAATCGCGATATCGATTTATCTCGCGTTGACCGGTTCAGGTGCCCCGCTAAGACTGCATCAGGAAGCTGACAGAATTGGGAGTGCATGAATGGATCGCCAGTTGCGAATCGCTGTCGATATCGGCGGAACGTTCACGGACGGCATCATCGAGGATACCAGAACCGGTGGAATATGGGTCGGCAAGTGCCTGACCACTCCGCACGATCCTGGCGAGGGTGTGTCGGCCGTGATCGCGCAGATGTTGTCGAATATTGACCGCAACGCAGGAGGAAGTTCGTCAGAGGACGTGGTGGGTGTCGTTCATGCGACAACGCTGGTCACCAACACGCTCATTGAACGAAACGGTGCCCGTACCGCGCTGGTCCTGACGGATGGTACGCGCGATGTGCCGACCATTGCACGCGAACTGCGCTACGACCTTTATGATCTCGATCTGGAACTGCCTGAGCCGCTGGTGCCCTATGAGGAGCGCCACGAAATCACCGAACGGATGTCTCACGAAGGCGAAGTGATCCAGCCGATCGATGACAAGGAGATGGCAAAGCTCGCCGAAACTCTGGCAGGCAAAGGCGATATTGAGGCCGTCGCGGTTTGTTTCCTAAATTCCTATGCCAACCCGGACCACGAACTGGCGCTGGAGCAGGCTCTCAAGAAAGCCATTCCGGGCATAAGCGTCTCCGTTTCATCGAAAACGGCTGCCGAGCCCGGCGAATATGAGCGCATGTCGACAGTTACTGCAAACGCCTATGTGCAACCGCTGATGACCCGCTATCTCGGCATGCTGACCAGTCGTCTTGAGAAAGCGCAAATCGATGCAACCTTGCGCATCATGCTTTCGAATGGCGGCTTCACAAGCGTCGAGGCTGCGGCGCGCAATCCGATCCAGTTGCTGGAATCCGGACCTGCGGCGGGTGTGCTGAGCGCAATCAATGCAGGTCAGGCCGCAGGCGAGAACAGCATTCTCGCCTTCGACATGGGCGGCACCACAGCCAAAGCCTGTGTCGCTCACAATGGCGAAGCGCTTATCAAATACGGTTTCGAGACGGCGCGTGTGCGCCGGTTCAGAAAAGGCAGCGGCCTGCCAATTCTTATCCCGAGCATCGATCTGATCGAGATCGGCGCTGGCGGCGGCAGCATCGCGACCATCAACCGGGTGGGCACCATCGCGGTTGGACCGGAAAGCGCATCCTCGGTGCCGGGGCCGGTCTGCTACGGGCTCGGTGGCACGCAGCCGACCGTTACCGACGCCGACCTTTTGCTCGGTTATCTCAACCCCAACCGGTTCCTCGGCGGAGAAATGACCCTCAAGCCAGATCTCGCGGAAGAAGCTTTCGCCCGGCTTGGTAGCGATATGGGCAAGACCGGCAAGGAAATGGCCTGGGGCGTGTGCAGCGTGGTCAACGAGGCAATGGCCGCCGCCGCGCGCGTCCATATCGCGGAACATGGCCACGATCCACGCAGCTTCACCATGGTGGCGACAGGCGGCGCGGGCCCGGTTCATGCCGTCGACGTCGCGCGTCGTCTCGACATCAGGCGCATTCTGTGCCCGATTGCGGCCGGGGCCGGCTCGTGCCTCGGCCTTCTTGCAGCTGCGGCCCGTACAGACCGGACCTGGGCTCACAAGTCACTCGTCGCCAGCACCGACTGGAGCGTCGTGCAGAAGTCGCTGGCGGAGCTGCGCGAAGATGCGCTGGCGGAGCTCACATCCGCCGGTGCGGCAGAAGACAAGATCGAATGGACCGTCGGCATCAACACCCGTTACTTCGGGCAGGGCCACGAAATCGAAATCCACCTGCCCTACGAGCAGATCGGCAATGACTGCGCCGCGCAGATCGATGCCGAATTCGCCAGTCGCTATCGCCACATCTACGGTATGATCGTGCCCGATGCAGCCATCGAGATCGTGACATGGCGACTGATCGGCCGTCTCCCCCGCGAAAAACGAAATTTTGTCTGGGGAGAAGCAAGAGGCAAGCAGGGCGCCAGCACCGGCGAGCAGCGTGAAATCTACCTCCCTCTCGCAGGGCGCTACGAAAAAGTGCCGGTGCTGGACCGCTACGCGCTTGCTCCGGGTTCAGTCGTGGAGGGCCCGCTTGTTCTTGAAGAGCGCGAATCCACAATTGTGGTGCCGTTCCCCGCCAAGGTCAGCATCCTCCCCAATCTCACCGTTCAGATAGATCTTGCGCCGAGGGCCGAATAATGAGCGAAAAAATCGACCAGTTCCTGCTCGAAATCCTCTGGACGAGGCTGATCAGCATCGTTGACGAAGCCGCCGCGACGTTTGTGCGAACGGCATTCTCAAGCCTCGCCCGCGAAGCAAATGACTTCGCCGTCGTGATCACCGATGCTCAGGGCCGCGCAGTCGCACAGTCGTCAGTCAGCATTCCCTCCTTTACGGGAACCGTGCCGGCCACGATCAAGTACTTCCTCAAGCGCTTTCCGCCGGAAACGCTGAACGAAGGTGACATCCTCATCACCAATGACCCCTGGATGGGAACCGGCCACGTTCATGACGTGACGCTTGCGGCTCCGGTCTTCTGGAAGGGACAGTTGGTGGCATTTGCCGGAATCACCAGCCACATGCCCGATATCGGGGGACGGCTGCGCAGTTCCGGCATCCGCGAAATCTACGAGGAAGGCCTGCAGATCCCCATGCTCAAGCTGGTGGATCGGGGCGAGACGAACAATGTCATTGTCGATTTCATCCGCACCAATGTGCGGGTGCCGGATGCCACCATGGGCGATATCTGGGGCGAGGTTTCCGCGTGTCACCGGGTGACCGAGCGGCTCCATGACCTGCTCGATGAAACGCAGGTCAATTTCTCCGCTCTCAGCGAAGACATCCGCAATCGCTCGGAAGCCGCAATGCGCGAAGCCATCGCCGGCGTTCCGGATGGCCGTTATGCCTATGATATCGAACATGACGGGTTCGAGGACAAGATCCTGATCCGGTGCGGCATCACCGTCGATGCGGGGGCGATGAAGATCGACTTTACGGGAACGACCCCGCAATTGCCGCGCTCGGTGAATGTGGTGCCGAACTACACCTCCGCTTACACCATCTACGGGGTGAAAGCGCTTCTTTGCCCGGACATTCCCAACAATGAAGGCAGCTCCGCGCCGGTCGATATCTTCGCGCCGGAAGGCTGTATCCTGAACCCCCGCTATCCGGCCCCCGGCGGTGCGCGCGGCATGATCGGACATCTGCTGCCCGTTGCTGTTATGGGAGCGCTGGCCGAAGCCACCCCGAACCGTGTGTGGGCACCCGGCTCTGGAAACTCCGCACTGACGATCGCCGGTGAACATCGCGGTCAGCGTTACGCCAGCGTCTATTTCTGGAATGCGGGACAAGGCGCATCGGCCAGCCGCGATGGCCTGTCGCTGATCAGCTTCCCGTCCAACCTGTCGAACTCGCCGATCGAGCTCATGGAATCGTCAGTGCCAGTGCGCATCAGGCATCGTCGTATCCGCCGTGGCAGCGGTGGCGCGGGCATGCACCGGGGCGGTGACGGACTTGATCTGGCGTTCCAGTTCATCGGAGATTCGCCCGCTGTCGTGTCCTTCATCATGACCCGTCAGCGGATCGGACCTCCAGGCATTCGCGGCGGACAGTCGGGCCAGCCCGGCGAAGTTACGATCAACGGCGTGAAGCGCGATCTGACGGAACATGTCGTCGTTAATCCCGGCGATGAAGTAACCATCAAGACCGCAGGCGGCGGCGGCTATGGTGAGCCGGTTGAGCAGCGCAGTGCGGTCGCTTCCTGAGCGACGGCTCTGAACCGCTCGCGGTTTGAGCGTGATACCAGCCCGACACCCGGATTTCTGCCGGACGTCGGGCTGGCAATTGCGTTTCGGAACCCTCTTGGAAATGGTCTTGTGACATCCGCACACAAGAATGGCGGAAAAATACAGGAGACGTCCTTGCTCAGATTGACCGAAACCGATGTTGCGGAACTCATCGACGTCAGAGGAGCTCTCGAAGCGGTAGAGCACGGCCTTCTGGCGGAAGCAGGGGGCCAGGCCCAAACGCTTCAGAAAAATGTCATTCCCTATGACGATGGCGCACGCGCGCTGCACGTGCTGAGTGCCGTTGCGCCCGGTTTTCGGGTCAGCGGAGTCAAGACATGGGTACAGGCCGGCGCCACGGCGCAACCAATACTGATGCTCTTCGACAGTGAAACGGCGCATCCGATGGCACTGATTGAAGCAAATGTGCTGAGCAATCTCAGGACCGGCGCCCTCGCCGGCATCGCCACCAAACACCTCGCCCCGGTCGACGCCGACACGCTGGGAATCGTCGGATCAGGCAAGCAGGCTGCGATGATGATCCACGCCATATCTGCCGTACGCCCGCTCAGAAGCATCAGGATATGGAGCCCGAATCCCGCTAACCGCAAGGCTCTGGCCGACAAGGTTCAGCAGGAACTCGGCATTCATGCGACTGCGGAAAGCACAGCCGCCGGCGCGCTCGCCGACGCCGCAATCGTTGGCCTCGCCGCGCGGGTGCAACAGCCGATAATAAGCTCCGACATGATTGCCCAGGGGGCCCACGTCAATTCGATTGGCACCACGGTGCCGGGCAAGTCAGAACTGCCGCAGGACATTTTTTCAAGATTTTCTACAATCTGCGCGGATTCGCCAGTGACGGTTCGTTCACTCTCCGATGAATTCCGGTTGCGATACGTGTCGGAGCAGGACTGGCAGGCCGTTCAGCGGCTCGCCGACATTGTTAAATCGAAATACCATCGTCCTGAATCTGATGATCTCACTTTGTACAAGGGAATGGGAACCGGCATTGCCGATCTGGCCATGGGAGCAGCCCTTCTGGAGAGGGCCAGGGCCTGCGGAAATCGCTATTTTCAATCCTGATGAGTCAGTATCAAGAAAAAATACTGTACCGTGATGTATTGCTGAGAAAGTTATCCTCCCTATCAAAAATAGGCATGATAAAGCATAAGCGCTTTCACGTTGACAGATTGACGATCTCCGAATCCTTCTGCATCCGGCCTCGAATTTCCTGCGTCATGCAGGATTCTCGGGTATTTTCCAGCTTTGTCAAAAAGTCATGTTCGGCACCAGATGCTATAACTTTCAGCACCTAATGCCGTTTTACAAGACGATCGATGTCACCTTACATCAAGATTATCCTGACATCATAAACGGCCTATACTCCATGAATCTTGCACTATCGGACGAACAGTCGATCTTCAGAGACAGCGTGCTGAAATTCAGTCAGCAGCATCTTCGTGAGGGAGCCCTTGAGCGCGCTCACTCTCAGGGCTATCCTGCTGACATTGCACGACTGATGGCCCAGAATGGGCTGATGGGCCTTACCATTCCCGCCGAATCCGGCGGCATGGGCGGAACGCTGATGGATGCGATCATCGCCATCGAAACGGTGGCCTCGGTCTGCCCCCGCAGCGCCGATGTTATCCAGTCCGGCAATTTCGGCGCCATCCGCGTTCTCGCAGAATATGGCACGCCGGCACAGCAGGAGCGCTTCCTTGCCAAATTGCTGAACGGTGATGCCGTGATCTCGGTCGGCATGACGGAACCGGATGCCGGCTCGGCGGTCACCGAATTGAG
Source organism: Aquamicrobium sp. YD-1-mutant5 (assembly GCF_059509755.1). NCBI lineage: Bacteria > Pseudomonadati > Pseudomonadota > Alphaproteobacteria > Hyphomicrobiales > Phyllobacteriaceae > Aquamicrobium > Aquamicrobium sp. YD-1-mutant5. Next base: position 8,012 of record NZ_JCAKKP010000023.1, on the reverse strand, counting down.
AACGACCGCCACCCCGGAGGGCAACGGTTACCGCATCAACGGCTCCAAGATTTTCACCACGCACGGTCCATTCGCCGATATCATTCTTGCCTATGTCCGTTTCGGGCCGGGAACCGATGGCATTGGCTCCGTGCTGATCGAACGCGGAACGCCCGGATTCAATGTCGGCAACGGCAGCAAGTTCATGTCCGGCGAGGAGTGGGCGACGCTGGTTTTCGACGATGTGTACGTTCCGGAAGAAAACGTCGTTCTGAAGAATGGTGGCTTCAAGAAGCAGATCGCCGGGTTCAACGTCGAACGCCTTGGCAACAGCGCCCGTTCGCTGGCCCTTGGCCGCTATGCCTACGAAGAAGCGCGTCAGTGGGCTATGTCACGCCGTCAGTTCGGCCATCTTCTGTGTGAATTCCAGGGCGTTCAGTGGAAATTCGCCGATATGAGGATGAAGCTGGACGCGGCCCAGCTGCTGCTCTATCGGGCAGCTGTCAATGCTGGCGATGGGTTCCCCCGCGCCGATGAAACCGCCATCGCAAAGGCTTACTGCAATATGATCGGACATGAGGTCGCCGGTGAAGCGATGCAGGTCATGGGAGGCATGGGCTACAGCAGCGAAAGTCTGGTGGAATATTGCTACCGCCGGACCAAGGGCTGGATGATCGCCGGTGGATCGGTTGAAATCCTCAAGAACAGAATTGCCGAATCCGTTTTCGAGCGTCCGTTCTCCCAGCGCAAAGCGAGAGCGTAATGGCCAGCCTTTCCGTTGCACAGGCCAGCACGACTGGCCCCGATCTCGCGGATGCACTTCTGCGGCCCCGCTCGGTCGTTCTGATCGGCGCATCCGGCGACGAGACGAAGGCTAATTCCAGGCCGCAGCGCTATCTGAGACAGCATGGTTTTGACGGTCAGATCTATCTCGTCAACCGTGGCCGCACTAGCATTTTCGGGGAGCGAGCCTACCCGGATGTCAAATCGATCGGGCAGCCGATCGATCACGCGCTCATCATGGTGCCCTCCCGAGACGTCATCAGCGCCGTCAGGGAATGCGGCGCTGCCGGCATCGGCTGCGTGACCATCCTTTCCGACGGTTTTGCCGAAGCAGGCGAAGAAGGTCGCCTTCACCAGGACGAACTGATGAAAGCCGCCGCCGAATCCGGCGTACGGATACTGGGGCCGAACAGCATCGGCCTCATCAACGTTCATGACAAGGTGGCGCTGAGCGCGAACGCGGCACTTTCCGCCTCCAGTCTACTTCCCGGCCGGCTTGGCCTGATTTCCCAGAGCGGCAGCGCCATCGGCGCGCTGCTCTCGCGCGCTCATGCCCGCGACATTGGTTTCTCCACGCTGGTTTCGGTGGGCAATGAGGCCGATATCGACATTGGCGAGATCGGCCGGATGCTCGTCGATCAGGACGAAACCGATTGCATCCTTCTGTTCCTGGAGACAATTCGCGACGGCAAGGCGCTGGCGGATATGGCCAGTTACGCCTTCAGTCGCGGCAAGCCGGTGATCGCTTATTTGCTCGGCCGCTCGCGCATTGCCCAGCAAATTTCCAATTCGCACACCGGCGCTCTCACCACCGATTTCGTCGCAATGGAAACCTTCCTGCGCGACAGCGGCATCCTGCGTGTCGATTTTCTCGAAACCCTGTTCGAGCTGCCGCCTCTGGTGGCCGGACGCAAACCACCGAAGGGCCGCAATGTCACCATCGTCACCACCACCGGCGGTGGTGGAGCAATGGTTGCGGACAGGCTCGGTCAGTGCGGGATCGACGTCGTTTCTCCCGATGCAGCGACAATCGACCGGCTGGCGGCACGCGGCGTGAACATCAAGAGCGGTCCACTGGTCGACCTCACGCTGGCGGGTACCCGGCCTGAGATTTACGGCGCGGTGCTTGATGAACTGAACGCTTCCGAGAACTGCGATCTGATCATTCCGGTCGCCGGATCGTCGGCCCAGTTTCACCCTGAAAGCGCAGTGGCACCCATTCTCAGCCCGCGGGAAAATTCAAAGCCGATGGCCGTTTTTCTTGCACCTGAAGCAACTGAGAGCCTGCGTCTTCTTACGCAGGGCAAGGTCGCCGCCTTCCGCACTCCCGAAGCATGCGCCGATGCGGTGCGCGCCTATCTGGACTGGCGCCAGCCAGGTGACCTTACCCTGACTGATCTTCTCGACGCGCAGAGCAGGGAAACAGTTTCCGCTGCATTGCGGCCGGGCAGCCTGAACGAGTTGAACTCAATCGAGGTCCTGCGTCAGGTGGGCGTGCCGACGGTCGACTGTCACGTTTTCCCGACTCTGGAAGAGCTGAACGCCTCAACGCGCGAAATCCGGTTTCCCGTGGTGGCGAAGATTTTATCGCATGACATCCAACACAAGACGGAAGCCGGCGGCGTCGTTCTGGGTATCGCCGACATGGCTCACCTGCGGCAGGCATCCGCCGCGATGCTGGAGCGTTTCAGGGCAACCAACCCCGATGCCGCGATTGAAGGCATTCTGGTGCAGCCGATGGTAAAGGGGCTTGCCGAAGTTCTGATCGGCTTCCAGCGCATACCCAATATCGGCCCGGTTGTGACCGTGGCTGCCGGCGGCATCATGGTCGATATCCATCAGGATTTCGCCTGCCGCATGGCACCGGTAAACGAGGCGACCGCGATGGAGATGGTAGACGCCGTCAAGAGCCTTGCCGTGATACGAGGCTACCGCAATCTGCCCCTCGGTGATTGCAAGGCCCTCGCTCAGGCAATCTCGGCCCTGTCGCGCCTTGCCATGTTCCCGTCTATCGACAGCGCGGAAGTCAATCCGCTCATGGTGCTCCCGCAGGGCCAGGGCGTGGTTGCCGTTGACGGGTTGATCATCGTCGACGCGCCGCAGACACAAACCAACTGACATGAAGCAGACCACCGGCCAGCTCGTCACTGCGCTGAGAAAGAACTGAGGAGGATACCCCCGTGCAGAATTCTGAGATGAAGACCGGCGGACAGTTGCTGGTCGAAAGCCTCGTCATCCACGGGGTCGATACCGTGTTCTGCGTGCCGGGCGAAAGCTATCTGGCTGCTCTGGACGCCCTGCGCGATGTTCAGGAAAAGGTGCGTGTCGTGGTCTGCCGACACGAAGCTTCGGCCTGCCATATGGCCGAGGCTCACGGCAAGCTAACCGGCAAGCCCGGCATTTGCTTCGTCACCCGGGGTCCGGGTGCCACACATGCGTCGGTCGGCATCCACACTGCCCGTCAGGATTCCACACCGCTGATCCTTTTCGTCGGTCAGGTGGAGCGTGAAATCAGCGACCGCGAAGGATTTCAGGAAGTCGATTTCCGTGCCATGTTTGCACCTCTGGCCAAATGGGCGGCACAGATCGACGACCCCGCCCGCATTCCCGAATATGTGAGCCGCGCCTTCCATACGGCCGTGAATGGTCGGCCCGGTCCGGTGGTGCTTGCGATCCCGGAGAACACGCTATCGGATACGTGCGAAGCGGTTCCGACGAGGGCTTATATTCCCGCCCATTCCGGCCCGACCGCTCAGGATCTTGCAGCGATGACGGCACTGATCGAGGATGCCGAACGCCCGTTGCTAATCCTCGGCGGCAGCGGCTGGAACGAGCAGGCCTGCGCCGATATCCGTGCCTTCGCGGAAGCCTTCGATTTGCCCACGCTTGTCACATTCCGGCGGCAGGACGTATTCGACAACCGGCACCATCTCTATTCTGGCGTTCTCGGGCTGGGCACGTCGCCCGCACTGACCGAACGGGTGAAGTCGAGCGACCTTCTGGTGGTGGTCGGCGACCGTCTCTCCGAGGCCGTGACCAACACCTACAGCCTGATCGAACTTCTGGCTCCTTCACGGAAGCTGGTTCACATCCATCCCGATCCCGGTGAGCTTGGCCGGGTCTATCAGTCGTCATTGCCTATCAACTCCGGCGTAGCCGGGTTTGCCGGCGCGGCAGCGCAACTGAAAGCTCCGGCCCGCACGGCCACCCGGATTGAATGGGCAAAGGACCTGCGCAGCGATTACGAAACCCTGATCTCACTACCTGCATGCGACAATGAAATGGACGTCAGCGCCATCGTTGCCGGGCTGAACGATATCTTGCCGGACAACGCTATCATCACCAATGGCGCCGGTGCCTACGCGGCCTTCGTCCATCGCTACTATCAGTACCGCGCCTATCCGACACAGCTGGCACCCGCATGCGGGACTATGGGATACGGCCTTCCTGCCGCCATAGCCGCCCAGCTTGCGCATCCGCATACGCCCGTTGTCTGTTTCGCCGGTGACGGCTGCTTCCTCATGAGCGGCGTCGAGCTTGCCACCGCAGTCCGCTACAAGCTGCCGATCGTGATCGTGGTCATCAACAATGAGAGCTATGGTTCGATCCGCATGCATCAGGACCGTCGCTACCCCGGACGGGACTTCGCCACCGATCTCGTCAACCCCGACTTCATCGCCTTTGCGAAATCGTTCGGCGCTCACGGTGAACTGGTCCGCACAACCACAGACTTCAGGTCAGCTTTCGAGCGCGCCCTCAAGGCCGAGCTTCCCACGCTGATCGAAGTGCGGCTGGACATCGCGACCATGCTCGCGCAGAGCCCAAGGCGCAGGTGATCGGCAAGCCGATTGTCACCTAAAAAGTGGAGGGCGAAAAGATGACAACAGGCTCTGGAAGAACCGGGACTATTGGCGTGGTTGGCGGCGGCTATGTCGGTGTCTGCACCGGGCTTCAGCTCGCTCGTGCCGGGCACGATGTTGTCCTGATCGACATCGGCCAGCCGGAGAAAGCCGCTTCCTACGGAAATTCCGGACAATTCGCGGTTGGCGAAGTCGTCCCGCTCGCCGTGCCCGGCATTCTGCGTTCAGTGCCGGGATGGCTGCTCGATCCGCTCGGACCACTCACCATCCGCTGGCGTGATCTTCCGATGCTGACGCCGTGGCTTGCCCGTTTTGTGCTCGCCTCGCGTACCTCCAAAGTGGAGATCGGATCACGCGCCATGGCGTCCTTGTGCGATCGCATGCACGCTGATTACGCACCATTGCTGGATGCTGCCAATGCCCGTTCGATCATCTCCGATACCGACTGCATAAAGCTCTACAGGTCCAGAGCCGATTGGGAAGCGGAGAGCAAGACATGGCGACTGCGCGAACGCGCCGGCTTGCAGTTCGAGCTGCTTGATCGCGCCGCCATAGAGCGGCTTGAACCGGAGATGACGGAGTTCAGCCAGTTCGGCGTCATGCTGAAGGGCCGCACCTATATCCGCAACCCATTGCGCATGTTGCAGACGCTGACGAACACCTTCGAGCAGATGGGCGGCAAAGTCGTCATCGGCGAGGTGACCGGTTTCGACAAGCGCGACCGCCGTGTACATGCGGTTACGCTAAGCAGCGGCGAAAGTCTGGAGCTGGATGCGGTTGTCCTGACCGCCGGTATCGGTTCCCGCAAGCTCAGCGGCCAGCTTGGCGACAAACTTCCGCTGATCAGCGAGCGCGGCTACCACCTCATGCTGCCCAATCCCGGTGTGCGGGTAAATCGCTCCTATACGCTGGGCTGGGCCGGCATGGGCATCGTGCCCATGGAACAGGGGCTGCGGCTCGCCGGAACCGTAGAGCTGGCCAGTTCGGATGCACCGCCGAATTTTGCGCGGGCGCACAATCTGCTTGTCCATGCAAAAAAGCTGTTCCCCGGACTGGAGAGCGAGGGCGTGAAGCAATGGATGGGCCATCGCCCGTCCTTCCCGGATTCGCTGCCCGTCATCGACCGCGCAAGCAGGTTCGACAACGTCATTTATGCTTTCGGCCATGGTCATATGGGCGTGGGCTGGGCAGCCACCACCGGAAAGATGGTGACTGCGCTGCAGGAAGGCCGGCCGAGTGAAGTCGATATCAGGCCGTTCAGCCTGAAGCGGTTTGGCTGAGCCGTGGGCAAAGCGTTTCATCGAAATGGAGCAAAGCGTGAAGCTACTAACGGCCGATGAGCTTGTTCAACTGGTCAGCGCGATCTTCATCGCCAACGGCATGTCGCCCACCAACGCCGCTGCCGTCGCCAATGTTGTCATGATGGCCGAGCGCGATGCCAGTTTCAGCCACGGCCTGTTCCGTATTCCCGCCTATGTGTCCACGCTCAAAAGCGGCCATGTCGATGGCCGCGCCGTGCCGGTGTTGACGGACGCGGCCCCGTCGGTGGTCAGGGTCGATGCCGGCAATGGATTTGCCCAGCCTGCGATCGAAGCCGGGCGGCATCTGCTTCTGCAGAAAGCACGGCAAACCGGCCTTGCCTCCATGGCGATCCACAATTCGCATCATTTCGCTGCGCTGTGGCCAGATGTGGAAACCTTCGCCGAAGAAGGCATGGTGGCGCTTGCTTTCGTCAACTCACGCATGCGCATCGCCCCTTGGGATGCTCCACGCAGGCTGATTGGAACCAATCCGATGGCCTTTGCCTGCCCCCGTCAGGATGCCCCTCCTCTGGTGTGGGATCAGGCTTCGAGTGTCATGGCGCAGGGGGCAGTGCTGATCGCCGCGCGAGAAGGCAGGCAGCTCGACGAAGGCGTGGTGATCGACGCCAAGGGCCAGCCGACGACGGATCCCAACGACTTGCAGGCAGGTGGCGCATTGCGGTCGTTCGGAACCCACAAGGGCAGCTCCATCGCCTTGATGGTCGAGGTGCTTGCCGCAGCCCTCACCGGCGCGAATTTCGGTTTCGAAGACAGCGAATCCGAAGCGCGCGGCTCTGCAACCCAGAATGCGGGAGAGCTTATCATGGTGATCGACCCGAAAACCTTCGGGTCCTCCAATCTGGCCGGGCGCGTTTCCGCCCTGCTCGCCCATCTTCAATCCGGAGGCGTCAGCCGGCTTCCGTCAGAATCGCGGCACAAGGCACGTATTGCGAACAGCAACGGCATTCCGGTGTCACAAGAGCTTTATGCGCAACTGTCCGCCATGGCCGGGCAGGCCGAGTAACGCAGCGGGCACAAGCCTCCTTGCCGCATTTGCCGGAGATTTCGAATGAGCCGTCATCCGTTGGTTGTCGAACAGCATGGGCCCGTTGCGCTGTGGCGTCTCGACAATCCCGAAATACGCAATCCGCTCACGGCCGAATTGAAGGCAGCGCTTGCCAAGCAGACGCAGAAGTTCATTTCTGACGCGGATATCAAAGCGCTTGTCATCACCGGCGCGGATGAATGTTTCTGCGCAGGGGGCGACCTGCGCAATCTTGGCACGGACACCAGCACGCTGGCCGTGCGCCAGCGCATGCGCTCGTCTCACAGCTGGATGAAATTGCTCGCTGACAGCGACAAGCCCGTCGTCATGGCAGTGAATGGAGCAGCGGTCGGCGCCGGCATGTCGCTCGCCCTGAGCGGGGACATCATCGTCGCTTCGGAAAAAGCCTGGTTCATGGCCGGCTTCCCGAAGGTTGGCGTGTTGCCGGATCTCGGCGTCCTGTACCATCTGCCCCGCGCGGTCGGACTTCCCACAGCCAAAGACATTCTGATGACCAACCGCCGGGTGGATGCGCAAACGGCTTTGTCCCTGGGGCTGGTCAGCCGCGTGTTCGCGCACGATGACCTTCTGAGCGGCGCACTCTCCATCGCAACGGATCTTGCCGATGGGCCGGGCGTGGCACTCGGCCTAACCAAATCATTGCTCAATCTGTCGCATAACGACACGCTGGACACATTCTTTCTGCGTGAAGAAGCGGCCCAGGCTATCGTATTTGGAACGGAGGATTTCTCCGAAGGGTGCTCCGCGTTTCAGGAAAAGCGCACGGCAAAATTCACCGGCAAGTAGGAATAACCACGCCCTCTCCGCTCGACAACATCTCTCTTTCAAACAACCATCCGATCAGAAGCGCGCGATTTCTGCCGCACGACTAAAGGACAACCGAACATGCGTGAAGCCTATATCTGCGATTATATCCGCACGCCGATCGGGCGTTTTGGCGGTTCGCTGTCGTCGGTGCGCGCCGACGATCTCGGCGCGGTGCCGCTGAAGGCGTTGATGGAGCGCAACGCGTCCGTCGACTGG